>JBFKFH010000195.1:0-5921 GCA_041618685.1 Rheinheimera sp. | reverse complement strand
CCCGAGCGTCTGCGCGATGGCTTTTCGCGTTAAAGATGCGGCCCATGCACTGAAGCATGCGGTAGCAAACGGCGCAAAAGAGTATAAAAATCAAATTGGTCCAATGGAGCTGAATATTCCAGCCGTATACGGTATTGGCAGCAGCTTACTGTATTTTGTTGACCGTTATGGTGCCAGTTCAGTCTATGACATCGATTTCAAATATTATGACAACTGGCAGATTGACATGGCCAAGCACGGTGTGGGTCTGGAAGTACTGGACCATTTAACCCACAACGTTATGCGCGGTAATATGAATGTATGGGCCGGTTTCTATGAAAGTATCGGTAACTTCCGTGAGATCCGTTATTTTGATATCGAAGGTAAGCTGACTGGCCTGGTATCAAAAGCGATGACCGCACCTTGTGGCAAAATCCGTATTCCGATCAATGAATCTTCAGATGATAAGTCACAGATTGAAGAATTTATCCGCGAATACAAAGGCGAGGGTATTCAACATATCGCCTTAACAACAGAAAACATCTACGAAACAGTGCGTACACTGCGTAATCGCGGTATGGACTTTATGCCAACGCCTGATACCTATTACAACAAGGTTAACGAGCGGGTAGTAGGTCACGAAGAGGATTTGGATCTGCTGCGTGAGCTGCGCATTCTGATTGATGGAGCGCCGATGAAGGACGGCATTTTACTGCAGATTTTTACCAAAACGGTAATTGGTCCGGTGTTCTTCGAGATTATTCAGCGTAAAGGTAACGAAGGTTTCGGTGAGGGCAACTTCAAAGCGTTATTTGAATCGATTGAGGAAGACCAGATCCAGCGCGGAGTATTAAGCAATGCGTAAATGGGCATCGTTTCCGTTAAAGGAAGGGGATGTATCACGTCAGGCACATGCGGACTTTCCGGAGCAGGCTATATTTGAGCGTGAAACTGGCCGCAGTGGCTTCTTTGGCCCGGCGACGCACTTTCATCACCAGCATGCCCCAACAGGTTGGACAGACTGGCAGGGCCCGTTGCGGCCACACCTGTTTAACTTTAATGAAATAGGGGCGGATGATCGTCATTCGCCCTGGGCAGTGCCAAATCTGTTGTTTAATGCCCATTGCAAAATGCGGACCTGGCGCCTGGCCGAAAACATGACCAGGCTGGCACGTAATGCCGACGGTGATGACCTGCTGTTTATTCACGAAGGCAATGCGGACCTGTATTGCGATTACGGCCATATGACAGTGCGTGATGGCGACTACATTGTTATTCCACGCTCGACCATGTGGCGTTTAGAACCCAAAGAGCCAATGTTCATTCTGCTGATTGAAGCCACGAATGATAGCTATCAATTGCCGGAGAAGGGCTTAGTAGGCAACCATGCTATTTTTGACCCGGCTATGCTGGATACGCCGAAAATTGATGCAGAATTTAAAGCACAGTACAGCGAAAAAGAGTGGCAGGTTGAAGTAAAGCGGCATGGTCAGGTTTCTGTTATTACTTATCCGTACAACCCGCTGGATGCAATCGGCTGGCATGGTGATTTGGCGGTGATGCGTATTAACTGGCGTGATATTCGCCCGCTAATGAGCCACCGTTATCATTTACCACCATCAGCCCACACCACATTTGTTGCCCAGCGTTTCGTGGTCTGTACCTTTGTACCGCGGCCAATTGAAAGCGATCCGGGTGCACTTAAAGTACCGTTTTATCATAACAATGATGATTATGATGAGGTGCTGTTTTACCATGCGGGTGATTTTTTCAGCCGTGACAATATTGAAAAGGGCATGGTGACGTTTCACCCGGCCGGCTTCACCCATGGCCCGCATCCGAAAGCCTTTGCGGCCGGACGTGAGTACAAAAAGAAGTTCACTGATGAAGTAGCAGTGATGCTAGATACCCGTGATGCGCTGGAGATGGGCGAGGCTGCGCTGGCGACGGAAAATCCCGAATACGTGAATAGCTGGAAAGTGAAACCCTGAGTAAGCTTGGTTAAGGATCAATAATGAAGTTAGCAAGTTTAAAAAATGGCAGCCGTGATGGTTTGCTGGTGGTGGTAAGCCGTGATTTAAGCCGTTGTGTAGCGGTGCCGTCTGTGGCTGCGACTATGCAGCAGTTGTTAGACAACTGGTCGGCATTGTCTGGCGAGCTTGAAGAGGTGTATCAGGCGCTAAACAGCGGCAAGGTAGACGGTGAGATGGCATTTGACCCGGTTCAGGCTGAATCGCCGCTGCCACGTGCCTATCAGTGGGCCGATGGCAGTGCTTATGTTAATCATGTTGAGCTGGTACGCCGGGCGCGTAATGCCGAAATGCCGCCCAGTTTCTGGACTGATCCTCTGATGTATCAAGGGGGCTCGGATGACTTCATCGGCCCACGTGACAACATCGATGTAGTCAGTGAAGACTACGGTATCGACTTCGAAGGCGAAGTTGCCGTGATAACCGACGATGTTGCCATGGCGTGCAGTGCTGATGAAGCCCGCAGTAAGATCCGCTTACTAATGCTGGTAAACGATGTATCACTGCGCGGGCTGATACCAAATGAACTGGCCAAAGGCTTTGGCTTTTTCCAATCTAAACCTGCTTCCGCTTTTAGCCCGGTTGCCGTCACCCCTGATGAACTAGGTGATAAGTGGCGGGATGGTCGGGTACATCTGCCATTGTTATCAACCTATAATGGTAAGCTGTTTGGCAAACCTAATGCCGGTGTAGATATGACTTTTGATTTTGGTCAATTAGTGGCACATGCCGCAAAAACCCGAAATTTAGGAGCCGGTGCGGTTATTGGTTCAGGTACGGTCTCGAATAAGCAGGGAACAGATCATGGCACTTCAGTCGATGAAGGCGGGGTAGGCTACAGCTGTATCGCTGAAATACGTATGATTGAAACCATTCGTGACGGTAAGCCTGCAACTTCGTTTATGAAGTTCGGTGATACCATTCGCATGGAAATGCTGGACGAGCAAGGTAACAGCGTATTTGGTGCGATTGAACAACAGGTTGTACAGTATAAGGTCTGACAATGAAACTTTATGGTTACTGGCGTTCGTCTGCCGCATATCGGGTGCGCATTGCGCTGAATTTAAAACAACTGAGTTTTGATAATGTGCCGGTGCATCTGGTAAAAGAAGGTGGCCAGCAACACAGTGATGCCTATAAAGCGCTAAATCCGGCTGAGTTAGTGCCAACATTTACTGATGGCGACGTTAGCCTGAATCAGTCGTTAGCGATCATTGAATATCTGGAAGAGATGTATCCGGAGCCGGCATTATTACCCGAAGATGTTGCGAAGAAGGCTCAGGTTCGGGCGCTGGCGCTGGATATTGCCTGTGAGATTCACCCGTTGAATAATTTAAGGGTGTTACAGTACCTTACCGGACCTCTGGCGTTGAATGAGACGCAAAAGCTGGCATGGATTAACCACTGGTTAGCGACCGGATTTGCTGCACTGGAACAACGCCTGGCACGAAGTGCCGGACAGTTCTGTGTCGGGGATACGGTAACGATGGCAGATCTGTGTTTGGTGCCGCAAGTGTATAATGCACTGCGATTTGCACATGATATGACGGCATACCCGCTTATCAGTCGTATTCACCATAACTGCCAGCAGCTCGCTGCTTTTGCGTTAGCTGCGCCAGAGCAGCAACCTGACGCTCAATAAGCCTGATATCTGAACTGCCGGCGTTCTAGCCGGCAGCAATTCTGCTAAGCGGCTAGACGATTAGCCAGAGTCGCCTATGCTTAAACTAGAAATTGAACTTCTTTTTATCTGCAACATTGTGTTGTCGGTATCAAAATGCTGTAGTGTATAGCCAATGCCAAAGTGATCGTCGGCTCAGTCTGTCCAGGGGTAGTGCAATATGAGTAAATTGATGAATGCTGTAAACCAGCGGACAAATCTTGTCGGCAATAACCGGCTGGAATTATTATTGTTCCGTCTGCGTGGCACTCAGCCTTTTGGTATCAACGTATTTAAAGTACGTGAGGTATTGCAGTGCCCTGAGTTAACAGAAATGCCAGGCTCGAGTCCGCATGTGCGTGGTATTGCGCATTTACGTGGTGTTCCGGTAATGGTAATCGACCTGAGTCAGGCTACAGGTGGTAAACCAATCGAAGATCTGTCAACAGCCTATGTGTTAGTCACCGAATACAATCGTCACACACAGGGTTTTTTAGTCAGCGGCGTGGACCGCATCGTCAATACTAACTGGGATCAGATCATGCCGCCGCCTAAAGGCGCCGGTGCCGGACATTATCTGACTGCCGTAACAGAGATTGAAGGCAAGCTGGTACAAATTATTGATGTGGAGAAGGTTTTCTCTGAGATTACCCCGATAGATGAAGACGTAAGCGACGCCGTTAAGTCTAAAGCGACAGAGCGTAATTTTAGTGATCTGATTGTTCTGGTCGCGGATGATTCTGCGGTAGCGAGGAATCAGGTTAAACGGGCACTGACGTCAATTGGTATCAATGTTGAGCTGGTTAACGACGGTAAATTAGCATTAGACTGGCTAAATGCTAAAGCTGCTGAACTTGGTGGCGATATTTCTGACAAGGTGCCGTTGTTGATTTCAGATATCGAAATGCCGGAAATGGATGGTTATACATTAACCGCTGAAATTAAAGCTGATCCGGCCCTTCGAAATATGCATGTGGTGTTGCATTCTTCGCTAAGCGGCGTTTTTAATGAGGCTATGGTAAAAAAAGTGGGTGCCGATCAGTTTATCGCAAAGTTTCATCCAGATGAGTTGGTTTCTGCAGTGCAAAAATGGATGACTGCTGAGTGAGTGCGTGGTATTGAGAACTTCGGGTAAATTGAGAACTTTGGGTAAATTGCAGTAGGCAGGTATCAAGTATGAAAATGTTGTCTTTTCCCAGACGGCCGGTTAACCGCGCATTGGTCTATGCTGGCATGTTTGGCATTATGTTTCAGTTAACGGCTGCCTGTTACGCCTGGTGGCATGATCTAAATTTGCAAAGTGGTTGGTTATTAACGCTGATTGCGCCACTGTTGTGTATTGCGTCAGGCACCCTGACGGCACTTCAGCTGCAGAAAGAGCAGGATTAAGCTACTATTTTCGTGGTTTAAACATGCCTTCAACTCTGACATCCTTGATACCACTTTCAGTAAAAAGGAAATTAACCTGGCCGGGACCTCGGTTGAAGTAGAACAATTCGTCATTTAACTGAAAGACAAAGTTGCCCTTGGCTTTGCTCGCTTCTGGGTCCTGATAAAGTTTTAATTTATAGCCGTCTATTTCAAGTTCAAAACCAGCCAGTGGCTCATTAACAAAATCCGGTACCCAGACTTTGTCATCGTCTTGCAGGATTAACGCCAGCGAGTATTTTTTAGGCACGGAATTTACCGTTATGTTGTGCTGGCCAACAATAAAGCGGTAGTGTCCTTCCTGGCGAAAATAGCTAAAGCCAAAGTCAAACCCCTGACTGCTGCCGTCAAGCAAATGCACGTTCCCCTTTCCGGCGATATCAAATTGCGCATGGCTTGCTGTGCTAAGTAACAGCAATAAACAATACAAGGGTAAATATTTCATTTGGCTACTCCTTGGTATTAACGCACTTTTAGACCTGAGTAACATCGACTACCAATTTTAGCTGCTGGCCAGGTTGCAGGTAATTGGCAGAATCTATTTTGTTCCATTTCACAATGTCCGATATGCTCACGCTAAAGCGCTGGGCAATGCGTGCTAGCGAATCGCCTTTGCGTACCTTATAGGTAACGGTGCGGGATATCGCAGTTGTAAGGCTGTCGTCAGCCTGCCAGTCGTCGCTCAGCTGCTGAAATGACACCAGCAAATCCTGGCCGCGCTTGGCACAGGCGCGGGTAATGCTACCGAGCATCGACAGGAAAAACGGATTAATTAATGACTCGTCTGTGGTGGGATCTTCAAACAACAGCAATGCCAATGTGCT
>JBFKFH010000194.1:0-5938 GCA_041618685.1 Rheinheimera sp. | reverse complement strand
GCCGTTACTGCACTCTGCAATGACATCCAGTTCAGCAAACTCTCGTAACCGCACCATCATCCCTTTACGGGCTAAAGGTTCGTCATCAACTACTATTACCTTAAGCATGTTCCTGTTCCGTTTTTTCTAGTTGTAATGGAATTCGAATGTTTACTTTCAGCCCTTGTGGCTGATTATGCGTTAGCACTAATGCAAAATTATCATCGTACAATGCGGATAAACGTTCCTTGGTGTTAACTAAACCAACTCCACTGTCTGTACTTTTAGGTAAGCCATTGGTGATAGTCATTCCCGGACCGTTATCTGCCACTTCCAATAATAAATCGTGGCCAAACCTTTTTGCCGTAATTGCCACTACCCCACCTTCAATCTGGCTGGCAACAGCATATTTAATGGCGTTTTCAATTAATGGCTGCAAAATCAAACTGGGTACAAGAGCTTTTTCTGTGCCGGCTTCAAGATCAAATACAATAGCTAAGCGTTCAGAAAAACGTACCTTTTCAATTTCGAGGTATAGCCTGGCAGCATAAACCTCCTGCTCCAGCGGCACCTTATTAATAGGATCTTTGTACAACGAATAGCGCAAAAAGTCACTAAGCCTGGTCAGCATTTTATTTGCGGTATCAGCTTCATTAATCAATACCAATGTAGAAATGGCGTTTAGTGTGTTGAATAAAAAATGAGGATTAAGCTGATAGCGCAACATTTTCAGTTGGGCCTCATGCGCTTTATTCATAGCAGTCAAAGACTTTTGCTTCTCCTGCTGCAATGTCTGGTAATATTTAATGCCGAAATACAATCCGCTCCAGCTGAGCATTACATAAAAAGCAAAGGGAGTTTCCCGAACATATTTTAACCACTCATCTGGCCTGGCGCCGTGACGGTATATTTCCCAGTAATTAAAATTGCGCACTGCTGTCCATATAGCTGCCATCGTCAATGCCATCAACAATACGCTGAGTATCATTTTCCATGGTGCCCAATGGCCGACTTTCTGATAGGCATATCGCAGTGGTATCGTAATTAGCCAACCAATATACGAGTCCAGTGCAACAACGACTAAATAGGCATCACGGAACTCAAGGACTAAAGAGTTAAGGTAGCTTAGTACGGCAAAACCAAACCAGCCTAACGTATGCAGGATCCAGAACTGGCGGGTACGATTTTCAAATAACTTATACAAAAAAATAACCCGCTAACAGATTAAACAGTTTACTGATTATAACTAAACTACGGCGCTGACAGCTGTACACTGGCCGTGTTTGGCATCGTATTAATCGCATTGTAATTATTAGCCGCTATAACCATACACGATACATTAACCTAGCACAGGCGTAGGTTTACGATCCGGCCCCAAGGCTACAAAGGTAAAACTGCCTGAAATCGCCTTGTGCTGATCGTCGCTATACATATTCTCGACAAATATATCCACCTGCACCCGAATACTGGTGCGACCGACATGTTCTACTCTGGCAACCAGTTCAATAATCGTTCCGGCTGGAATAGACTCCTTAAAATCTACCCGATCTGAGCTGACAGTGACCAGAGGCTTTCGACAAAAACGTGTTGCAGCAATAAAGGCGGCTTCGTCCATCCACGCTAATGCTTCACCACCAAACAGTGTATTGTGATGATTAGTACGGCCAGGAAACACGGTTTTGGTAACACGGGTAACCGCGTGTTCTGTGCGCTTAGCGATCAGTATGTCATTCGTCATGAGTTCACTCGGATTATTTCGTTTACGGTCGCGGATTTTATAAGACTAGCTTGCAATTGCAACATTATTACATAGAAAAGGACATTTAACGGCTCAGCATTGGGCCCAAAGCTCTGCCGCCAACTAAATGCAGATGAATATGGTAAACCTCCTGGCCGCCGTGTGCGTTACAGTTCATGATCAGTCGGTACCCTTTGTCTGCTATACCGTGTTCTGCCGCCAGCTTACGTGCCACTGTGAACAAGCGTCCCAGCGCAGCCTCATGTTTGGGCTCAACATCATTAACAGTCGGGATAAGCTGATTAGGTACCAGTAAAATATGTACTGGCGCCCGCGGTCTTATATCTCTAAAAGCTGTAACCAATTCATCCTGAAATAAAATATCTGCGTTTGCCTCCCGGCGGATAATTTTACTGAAGACGGTTTCTTCTGCCATATCGTTTTCCCCAATTGGTTTTAGCTGCATAATAGCCAGCTTAATACGGTGCAACGAGTAATGCTATGACTTCTGTAAGCTACGATTTTGATATTGCCGACATTGGTGCCCATTTACTAACTGTGACGCTGCGTTTTAAACCCGTTGCAGCGGTTCATGAGCTTACCTTACCGGCATGGATCCCCGGCAGTTATATGATTCGAGACTTTTCCCGTAATATTGTCGCGATAAAAGCTACCGACCTATCCGGCGCGTTGGAACTGACTCAGCTTGATAAACAGCGCTGGCAACTGCACTGCAATGACCAATGGGTAACCGTGACCTATCAGTTGTATGCATACGACCTGTCAGTCAGAGCAGCTTACATAGACGATGAAGTTGCAGTGCTTAATCCTGCCTGTCTCTGTCTAAGTGTCAGTAAGCTGCAAATGCAGCCTCATCAAATAAATGTCTGCCAGCCAAGGCTAGCCGGTACCGATAATTGGCGTGTTGCTACAGGACTGAGCCGGGTTGAGCCGACCGATTTTCTTGGGTTTGGTGCCTATCAGGCGGACAACTACCAAATACTGATTGATAGCCCGATTCTGCTGGGTGAATTTGAACTGTGCGAGTTTATCGTTGCTGACATCCCACACTATCTGGTAGTTACTGGCAACAACCAGACCGATCTGCCGCGCTTGGTCAACGATTTAACCAGCATTTGCCTGCAACAGGTCGCAGTATTCGGCGCCCTACCCGCAGATCTGTCCAGCTACTGGTTTTTACTCTGGGTAACTGAAGACGGTTACGGCGGTCTTGAACACCTCAATTCAACGTTACTGTTGTGCAGTCGCTTTGACCTGCCAGCACCACATACCACTAAAATTGACGATAGCTATCAAAACCTGTTAGCACTATGTAGTCATGAGTATTTTCATACCTGGTGGGTGAAACGGCTAAAACCGGCATGTTTTAACCAGTATCAACTGCAGGCCGAGCAATACACGCCGCAACTGTGGTTATATGAAGGTTTCACATCATATTTTGATGATATTGCTTTAGTTCGCGCTGGTCTTATAGACAGCAATACCTATGTTCGCACGCTGGAAAAAATGATCTCAAGAGTGACGCGTAACCCAAGTGATGGTCGCCAAAGCCTGACAGACAGCAGCTTTACCGCCTGGACTAAGTTTTATAAGCAAGACGAAAATGCAGTAAATGCAGTGGTAAGTTATTACGCTAAAGGGGCATTATTAGCACTGTGTCTTGAAGCCCGTTTACGTGACCAAGGAAGTAGCTTGGCGGTGGTTGTGCGCACGCTCTGGCAGCGTTATTTAACCACTGGCACTGCTGATAACGCGCTAAGTGTGGTCTTGTCTGAGTTAGGGTTTACAGAGTTAGCGGCGTTGTCTGAGCACTGGTTAAATGAAGCAGCTCCCTTGCCACTGGCTACGCTGCTGCCAACGCTGGGTCTTAACCTGGCGTTTAGACCGATGCAATATGCAGAGGATTTAGGCGGTGCACCCCAGCACAGTGCTCTACCTTTTATCGGCGTACAAACAAAACCAGCTAATGGGCTGTTACAGCTCAGTCAGGTTTATCACGGCAGCGCAGCACATAAGGCGGGCTTAATGGTGGGCGACCAATTGTTAGCACTAAATAGGCGTAAAATTACTGCCAACAACCTGACTCAATTGCTGCAGCGTTGTGACTCAGGCAGTAATGTTACCGTGCATTTTTACCGTAAAGACCGTTTGCTGCACTGCACACTGATACTTAACGAAGCCGTGCAGCAGGTTGCTATGCTCAGTATTGCTGATCAGGTTAAATGCGATAACTGGCTGGCTATTGCTTGATAACTAAACCTGGCAACAGCGCCGGATCCAGCCGTTCCTGTTGCCAGTTAATACGCCAATCTAAATGCGGACCGGTAACCCTGCCTGTCGCGCCTACTTCAGCAATTTTATCACCCTGTTTTACGAACGCGCCAACCGCAACGTCAAACTTACTCAGGTGCATAAAAGTCGAACTGATACCAAAGCCATGGTCCATAATCAACGTAAAACCGGAGTAATATAAATCTTCAGCCAGCACAACTGTGCCGCTTAATGGTGCTATAACCGGTGCCCCAACCGGCGCAGCAACGTCCAAACCATAGTGTGGGTTACGTGGCTCACCATTAAAAATACGCTGGCTACCATAAACCCCAGAAATACGGCCTTGTGCGGGCATTATTGGCGTATCAAAGATAAACAACAGTGGTGACACCTTACTGCGAACGGCCTGCACGCGCTGGCTGTCCCTTTGTATGCGCTGCGTAACTTCAGCAGGTGGCGTAACGTATTTCTGAGCTACCCCATTAACACGCTGAATATCGTAGTCCCGCGCACTAACATTTAGCTTTTTTGTTTTTTTGGCGCCGCTCACCTCAACGGTAAGCGTATGCTCAAGTGGCGCATCCCGGCCTACGCCAAACACAAAGCGACCATCTGCACTGACCGGTAGCTCTACATCGTTAAAATACACTTTGGCCCCGATAGGCGCGGTGCCACGTAATAAACTACCCTGCGTAAAATGGCCTTCAAGCTGAAAATCCGGTTGTGTCATCGCATAGCAATTGACACTAGCTAACAGCGATAGCGCCTTTACCCACACCTTCATATGCGACAACCTTATATTGTTTGGTATTGTCCTGTTGCAGTAATTGTTTAGCGATAAAATCCGCCAGACATTCTACGGTTGTATCACAAGGTACAATTTCGCAATGCGTTTTGGGCATTGTCAGCTCAAACCACCCCTGTGCTGCCTGATAGCGGAAACAATAATCGTCATCACTGCCTGTGATGTACTCCAGGGCTTGAAATGTACACAAGTCTTCGGCGGTTCCTAAATAAATATCCTGCCACCGCTCACACCAATATTTGTTCAGCCTGGGTGACAGCATTCCGTCAGTATAAATTTGGATTGTTGAGCGATGACCATGCGCAATGCGCTGGCAATTACCGTCGTGTTTTTTCAGGCCATGGCTGTATTGGTAATAAAAACCGGTGCTGGCTTCAGCCCGCAGGGTAAATACAACTTTTTCAACATTGGCTGGTAACAGCGGTGCAATACTGTGCTGTAAAAACGCTGTCACGCTTTGTTCATTAATAACAGCGGCCGGAATAGCCACTATCGCTTGCTCCGGCGCAGCCATCTGGATAACACCGCGTGCACTATTAAAACGTAATGTTTGTAACGCTGCTGCACTATCCAGCGTCAGCGCCGCAGATTCTGCCGGCACCGCTAATTTGTGATCGACTAATTTATCTATCGCCTGTTTAATCAGCTTTTTAACCAAACCAAAATCAAGCACCATCGAGGTTTGATCCAATGCACCATGTAGTTCTACATCAACGATATAACTTTCACCCAACATGCCACGTGTTTCACACAGGTAAGAAAAATCAATAACGGTTAGATCCCTTACGAACAAAATCATCAGTGGCTCTCAATTGCTAAAAACTGCAGGCATTATACCGTTGAACATATATTCGCGACACCTCAAGCAAGGATAAATTACCGCTTATGCTCGGTTAGCCAGCTGTTTAAAATACCTACCTGGCCACATTTGTGTGCGGCATACATCAAACGAATGGCATTACTGAGTAAAGTACTGTCATTCCACTCTGTTTTTTGCTGGATTTCTGCATAGCAGCTTAACGCTTCTGGTGTTAAGTAGCCGCGCAGTTCTTTTTTACCCGTCTGTTTTTGCCGATCTCGATAACGCTGTTGCTTTTGAGCATTAGTCAGCGCTTTTCCGGTTG
>JBFKFH010000193.1:0-5968 GCA_041618685.1 Rheinheimera sp. | reverse complement strand
CAAACTCCAGTGCTGCATCTTGTAGCGCTGCGGCATAAAAGCGGCCCAGTTTGGCCAAATCACTACCGGTGTTAAACAGGCCTGCATTAAAGAAATACGGGCTGGTACGGCCCGATTTCAGCGTAAAACTGCCAAATTTAAGTACCTGACGCGACAGCGCAAACTCAATAAAATCAATTTGAAATTGTTTCATAGCCTGATCTTTACCTTCAAAGATTATTACCTCAGAAACTTAAAATAGTCTTAAGCCAGTACGCGCTTTTGCTCGTCGATAATTTCACGGATGGCGTGCTTGCCTAAATCCATCATTTGTTGCATTTCTTCGAAGCTAAACGGTGCCTCTTCTGCTGTACCCTGAATTTCAATCACTTTACCGGTCTCGGTCATCACGATATTCATATCGGTTTCAGCGTTTGAATCTTCGGCGTAATCTAAATCTGCTACTGCGGTACCTTTATAGATCCCCACAGACACTGCTGCCACCATAAAATTCAGCGGGTTAGTTTTAATAGTACCTTTAGCTCGCATATGGTTAAGCGCGTCTACCAGAGCCACACAAGCGCCGGTAATTGATGCCGTGCGGGTGCCGCCATCGGCCTGAATAACATCGCAGTCGATAGTGATGGTATTTTCACCCAGCAGTTTTAAATCTACCGCAGTGCGCAGCGCGCGGCCGATAAGACGCTGAATTTCCATGGTCCGGCCACCCTGCTTACCACGTGCTGCTTCCCGGTCATTACGGGTGTGCGTCGCGCGCGGCAGCATGCCATATTCTGCCGTAACCCAGCCTTTACCCTGGCCTTTCATAAAACGTGGTACACCTTCTACTACACTGGCGGTACAAATAACCTTGGTATTACCAAACTCGACCAGCACTGAACCTTCAGCATGGGCGGTAAACTGACGGGTAAAAGTAAGGGGACGGATCTGACTGGCGGTTCTGCCACTTGGACGCATAGCTGCACTCCTGAAATTAACAATGGCGGTTATTATAAGGGCTAACGCCGGCAAGGGCGAGCAATTCGCCAAAAAGCCTTTGCCTGCGGTATACTCGGTGTTTATTTGTCGCCAGAGAATTAACTATGATCCACAGCATGACCGCCTTCGCCCGTCACGAAACTAAAGCCAGCTGGGGCGTCGCCCAGTGGGAAATCCGTTCGGTAAATCAGCGTTATTTAGAGTCTTATTTTCGCCTGCCAGAGCAGTTTCGCGGTTTAGAAAGCATCCTGCGCGACAAACTTCGTAATAATTTGCAGCGCGGTAAGGTAGAAGTAAACCTGCGCTATCACGCGAACCAGGCAGCTGGTGAGCTCAGTATGAACGAAGAGTTTGCCGAACAATTGTTGCAAAAAGCGCAGCAGTTACTGCAAAAAGCGCCGCAGGCGCAGTTAAATATTGCCGACATTTTACGCTGGCCAGGCGTGATGGAAAGCCAAAGCGAAGATTTAGACGCCATGCAAGGCGAGCTGTTAGCCGGTTTTGACGCTGCGATGCAGGATTTTCTTGCCGGACGTGGTCGCGAAGGCGATGCCATTGAACAGATGATCCAACAGCGTTTAACCGCCATCGGCGAACAGGTGGCATTTGTTCGCAGCCATTTACCCCAGGCTATGCAGTGGCAGCGCGACCGAATTTTAAACCGCTTAAACGACATTAAGGCCGATATTGAGCAAGGTCGGTTAGAGCAGGAGATGGCATTTTTAGCATCAAAATCAGATGTAGCTGAAGAGCTTGACCGTTTAGATGCGCACATTAAAGAAACCCGCCATACGCTGAAAAAAGGCGGCGCCTGCGGCCGGCGTTTAGACTTTATGATGCAGGAATTTAACCGCGAAGCGAATACGCTGTCCTCCAAAGCCATCAGCACCGAGATCACCAACGCCGCAGTAGAGCTTAAAGTGTTAATTGAGCAGATGCGCGAGCAAATTCAAAACGTTGAATAAACATCTTTTCTTGTCAGCCCTGCTTTGCAGGGCTTTTTTATGTGTCTAACCTAATCCACCTAAACACAGGTATTTGATGTCGGTATAGTCGTCCAGGCCATATTTCGAGCCCTCGCGGCCATAACCAGATTGTTTTACGCCACCAAAGGGCGCCGCAGCATTAGAAATAATGCCTTCATTAATGCCAACCATGCCAAACTGCAGCGCATGTGCGACCCGAAATACCCGGCCCACATCGCGGCTGTAAAAATAAGCGGCCAGGCCATATTCAGTGCTGTTGGCCAGTGCAATGGCGTCCTGCTCGGTATCAAATAACTGCAATGGCGCTACCGGACCAAATATTTCCTGTTGCGCAATCTGCATATCCGCCGTGACATCAGTTAGCACGGTTGGCTGATAAAACTGACTACCGGCCTCGTCACATTTGCCGCCGAGTAGTATTTTTGCGCCATTTTTCACTGCGTCCTGTTGCAGCTGCTGTACTTTTTCCAGCGCCTTTTCATCGATCAGCGGGCCAATCTGGCTGTCGGCGTGCAGGCCATCGGCCACGGTTAATTTTTTTACCGCAGCGAGCAGTTTGTCGGTAAACGCCGGGGCAACCTCGCGCTGCACCAAAATGCGGTTAGCACAGACACAGGTTTGGCCGGCATTACGGAACTTTGATGCCAGTAAGCCTTGTACGGCGGCATCTAAATCGGCGTCGGCAAAGACGATAAAGGGGGCATTACCGCCCAGCTCCATCGATACCCGTTTTACCCCATCGGCGCACTGCTTCAGCAACTGCTTACCTACCGCTGTTGAGCCGGTGAAGCTGAATTTGGCCACGGCCTTATGCTGTGTCAGCACTGCGCCAATAGCTTTGGCATCGGTACCTACCACCACATTAAACACACCTGCCGGGATACCGGCCTGCTGCGACAGCTCGGCCAGCGCCAATGCCGATAACGGCGTTTGATGGGCCGGTTTAACGACAAAGGTGCAACCCGCCGCCAGTGCCGCCGCCGCTTTTCGCGCAATCATCGCATTAGGAAAGTTCCACGGTGTAATCGCCGTTACCACGCCCACCGGCTGGCGCTGCACAATAATGCGTTTGTCAGCCGACGGCGCCGGTATCGTATCGCCATATAACCGCTTGGCCTCTTCGGCAAACCATTGAATGTAGGAGGCACCATAAGCAATTTCACCTTTCGCCTCGGCCAAAGGCTTGCCCTGCTCCAGCGTGAGCAAGCGGGCTAAGTCATCCTGATGCTGCATGATCAGCTGATACCAGCGCTGCAACAACTCGGCACGCTTTGCCGCGGGCTGCGCGGCCCAGGCGCTGAACGCTTGCTCAGCCGCTAACACGGCTTGCTCTGCATCAGCTGCAGAGGCGGTGGCCAGTTGCGCCAGCAGCTGTTGGTTGGCGGGGTTTATTACATCAAACCGGTTGTCATGTTGCTGCCAACCGCCATTTATATATGAACCATGTTTAATCAAATCTGTGCAAGAAAGCTGTTTCATGTCTAGCTCCTGTAAAGTGCGATGACTTTATCGCCGCTATGCCATTAATCTTAGCGCAGCTAGCCAGCTAAGGTCAGGCTATAGCCCGCTGCTACGGCTGACCCGTTTCGCAATTGCCTGCGGTAATAGTTGCGTATTGGCACAAAACAACGTGAACTGCTGCTTGGCGCGGGTAATGCCGGTATACAGCAGCTCCCGCGTTAATATCGGGCTGTTGTCTGGCGGCAGCACCAGGGCGCAGTGGCTGAATTCAGAGCCCTGCGATTTATGCACCGTAATGGCAAACGCGGTTTCTACTTCAGTTAAGCGGCTGGGTAGCACCCACTTTATGCTGCCATCAGCCAGCTGAAACACAACGCGCAGCTTAGCGGTTAACGGGTCCGGCAATGTAATGCCAATATCGCCATTCATTAGCCCCAGACTGTAATTATTGCGCTGCATCATTACCGGCCGGCCGGCATACCACAGCTGACTGGCCTGCACTAATCCCTCGGCGGTCAGCCATTGGCTGATTTGCAGGTTTAACCCTTCCACACCATAGTCGCCGCTGCGCAGCGCACACAGCAACTGAAACCGGCTATAGCAGGCCAAAATGGCACGCGCCCAGTCGTCACGCTCGCCGTCTGCGCTGTGCAGTTGACGTAAATATGCGCTGTAGCCGCTAACAACGGTAGCGCGTAGCGCCAGCAATGAAGGGCCGGACAACAAGTTAATGTCATCAAACCGGGTAAACAGCACCGCCGCGTCGCTATCACCACGGTTAACCGCAAACGCCAGCTGGCCTATGCCTGATTGCGCCTCAAAGCGGTGACTGTGGCGTAGCATCACAGTTGCCTGGTTTAATACCGTGCCGTCACCGCCCCAGGCGGCTAAATTCACGCTGCTATATGTCTGCAGCAGCGCCAGTGTTGCCGGCAGATAACCGCCACGCTCGGCATAACGGCACAGATCGCCCAGTACCGAGCCGGCCTCAACGGACGACAACTGATCTTTATCACCGAGTAAAATCAGCTGTGCCTGAGCCGGCAGAGCCGCTAATACAGCCGCCATCATTTCCAGATCGACCATCGATGCTTCATCAATCACCAGCACATCCAGGCTCAGCGGAGCACCGGCATGATGTTTAAAACTTCGCCGGTTCGGCACAGCGCCAAGCAAACGGTGCAAGGTTGTCACATCGGTGGGAATAGCCTGTGTCAGCGCCGGCGGCAGTTTTGCCAGCGCGCCGCTGATCGACTCGGTTAGCCGCACCGCGGCTTTGCCGGTTGGCGCAGCCAGTTTGATGGTTAAGCCATTATTAGCCCCGTGCTGCAACAGCGCGAGCAACTTAACCACAGTTGTGGTTTTGCCGGTGCCCGGACCGCCGGTAATAATGGCAAAGCGCCGTTGTAACGCCATTGCACAGGCTAACTTTTGCCAGTCTGGCGCTGTGTCGGGCGTAGCCACCGGTGCAGTAAACAGCTGCTGTAAGGTTTGTTGTATGCCCGCGCTCACCGGTAATACCGCCGCTACCCGCTGCGCAATACCGCGTTTTACTTGCTGCTCTGCCTGATATAACCGGTTTAAATATAGCCTGCCATCATCCTGCACCAGCGGCGCAGCACCTTGCCCGTTGCTGTCATTACCTTTTAACCACGGGCTGGCCGCTAATGCGGCACGGTAATCCTGTTCGGTCAGTTGCGCTAACACTGCGGATGGCCGGTCGCTAAAACGCTGTAAAAACTGGTTTTGTGGCGGCAGGCTAAGCAGTGCATCGGCATCTGCGACTAAATCTGTCAGTAAAATACAGCTATGGCCACGGCCATACTGATGACACAACAAGGCCGTTAGCAGCCAAACCAGTGGTGTTGGCTCTGGTGCCAGCTGATGCAAGGTTTGCGGCAGTTGTACATCCAGCGCCCTTAGCCAGCGTCGGTCTACCCAGCGCTGCAATAATGCCTGCATCTGCGCTAAGTCATGCAGCGTAGCACCCGGTCCACTGCGCTGCGGCTGTGGCGCCGCATCGCCAGTCGGCGCAAAGAGATCAATTTGCATCGGCAACCTCCGCAATAGCCTGGCCGGCAAACAACATATCTAACTTTTGTAACAGCGCAAAGGGCGCATCCAGCTGCAACTGCCCCTGTGCGGGCGCGCGGATAAACCAATACAGTGCACCGCCCAGATACTGGCTTGGTGCCTGCAAATACCCTGGCTGCCGCAGTTTTAGCAAGCGGTGCAGTGCCAGCATATACAGCACGGCCTGCACATCATAACGCTTCTGCAGCAACGCCTGCTGCATCGCCTGTTCGCTATAACAGCTGTCATCCACGCCCAGCCAGTTAGATTTGTAATCCAGCACCCAATAGCGGCCATCATCCCCTTGCAGCGTCAGATCGATAAAGCCTTTTAGCATGCCATTTAACGTATCCGGCAATAACGCCGGCCGTGGCACGCCAGGCAACACCGCGCGACATATCAGCTTATCCAGCAGCAGTACATTAACCTGCTCCGTCTGCAGCCAGAACTCCAGCTCGGCGCGGGCCTGT
>JBFKFH010000192.1:0-5968 GCA_041618685.1 Rheinheimera sp. | reverse complement strand
TGAGTTTTTCGCCAAGCTGCCTAAGCTCGACGGTATTGATCTTGAAACTCGTCACTCAGACATAAGACAACAGTTTGCTGAATTAGCACGTAATAAACACCGTGAAGTGGTGGTTGTCAATTCAGGTACGGCTGCTGATAATCGTCAGGTTAAAGTGTTGCAGCTGATTAATTCTTTCCGTTTCCGCGGCCATCAGCAAGCAAATCTGGACCCTCTGGGACTGTGGCAACAATCAAGAGTACGTGATTTA
Source organism: Rheinheimera sp. (assembly GCA_041618685.1). Taxonomy (GTDB): domain Bacteria; phylum Pseudomonadota; class Gammaproteobacteria; order Enterobacterales; family Alteromonadaceae; genus Alishewanella. Next base: position 5,718 of record JBFKFH010000192.1, on the reverse strand, counting down.
GAGCTGTCATATCACGACCTGTCGGAAAGTGATTACGATACCGAGTTTAATGTTGGATCATTTGCCATTGGCAAAGAAACGATGAAACTGGGTGATTTACACAAGGCGCTGGAGAAAACCTATTGCGGTTCAATCGGTGCTGAGTATATGCATATCGTTTCTACCGACGAAAAACGCTGGATCCAGCAACGCTTAGAATCAGTACAATCTACGCCATCGTATGACAAAGCGACTAAAACCAAAATATTAAGCGGTTTGGTAGCTGCCGATGGATTAGAGAAATACCTGTCAGCCAAATTTCCTGGAGCTAAGCGCTTTGGATTGGAAGGTGGCGATGCCATGGTGCCAATGCTTAAAGCCATGATCCACCGTGCAGGTGAGCAAGGCGCTAAAGACTGCGTAATCGGTATGGCGCACCGTGGCCGCTTAAACACGCTAATCAACGTACTTGGCAAGAACCCGTCAAAACTGTTTGACGAATTTGCCGGTAAGTATGAAGTGGTAGGCGCGGGCGACGTAAAATACCATATGGGGTTCTCGTCAGATTTCGAAACTGCCGGTGGTAATGTGCATTTGGCTTTGGCGTTTAACCCGTCGCATCTGGAAATTGTAAACCCTGTCGTGATGGGATCAGTGCGTGCACGTTTAGATCGACGTGGCTGTTCAGACGGTTCGCTGGCATTACCTATTACCATCCACGGTGACTCAGCCTTTGCCGGCCAGGGCGTAGTAGCGGAAACCTTTAACATTTCGCAAACCCGCGCCTTTAAAGTTGGTGGAACCATCCGTTTGGTGATTAACAACCAGGTTGGTTTTACCACGTCTAACCCTGAAGATACGCGCTCTACCGAATACTGTACTGATATAGCCAAAATGGTGCAGGCACCGATATTTCACGTAAATGGTGATGATCCGGAAGCGGTGGTGTTCGTTGCTCAACTGGCTGTCGATTATCGTAATACCTTTAAGCGTGATGTTGTTATTGATCTGGTATGTTACCGTCGTAACGGTCACAACGAAGCTGATGAACCAAATGCAACGCAGCCGTTGATGTATCAGAAAATTAAAAAGCATCCGACGCCGCGTGATATTTATGCCAAAAAACTGGTCGCTGAAGGCCTGTTTACTGAGGCGCAAATTAGTACCATGACTGAGCAGTATCGTGATGCGCTGGACAAGGGCGATTGCGTCGTAGAAGAATGGCGGCCAATGACGGAAACCGCCGTTGATTGGACACCATTTTTAGGTCATGACTGGGATGCGACTTATGACGCCAGTGTATCAGTGGAAAAACTGGTAGAACTGGGTAAAAAGGCCACCAGTATTCCGGCAACACATACGCTGCAACGTCAGGTTGGTCGCGTGTATGAAGACCGTGCACTAATGCTGGCGGGTGAGAAAAAAATTGACTGGGGTTTTGCCGAAATACTGGCTTATGCATCGACAGTCGCTGAAGGCAGCCGTATCCGGATCGTCGGTCAGGACTCAGGCCGCGGCACGTTTTTTCATCGTCATGCTGTCCTGCACAATCAAACTGATGGCAGCACCTATACGCCGCTGGAACACATCAGCGAGCAGCAAGGACCATTTCAGGTATACGATTCAGCCTTGTCCGAAGAAGCGGTTATGGCGTTTGAATATGGCTATGCCACGGCAGAACCACGGGCGATGGTAATTTGGGAAGGTCAATTTGGCGACTTTGCTAATGGCGCTCAGGTTGTTATTGACCAGTTCCTCAGCTCAGGCGAGCAAAAATGGGGTCGGTTATGTGGCTTAACGTTATTATTGCCACACGGTTATGAGGGGCAGGGGCCAGAGCATTCGTCAGCCCGTCTGGAGCGCTTCTTACAACTTTGTGCCGATCACAATATGCAAGTGTGCGTCCCAACCACGCCAGCGCAGGTGTTTAACATGTTACGCCGGCAGATGGTACGCCCAATGCGCCGGCCGTTGATTGTAATGTCACCTAAATCATTACTGCGTCATCCGTTGGCCACCTCTACGCTGGAAGAACTCGCAAGTGGCAAGTTCCACAACGTTATCGGTGAGGTTGATAGTCTAAACCCAGCTGATGTGAAACGCGTGGTGTTCTGTAGCGGTAAGGTGTACTACGAATTGCTAGAAGAGCGCCGTAAACGTGAGCAGACAGATGTGGCAATTGTGCGTGTGGAGCAGTTGTATCCGTTCCCGCATGAAGAAATGACTGATGTATTGAGTCAGTACCAACATGTGACCGACTTTGTCTGGTGTCAGGAAGAACCACAAAATCAGGGCGCCTGGTACTGCAGCCAGCATCATTTCCGTGCTGCAATTCCAAAAGCGGGTTATCTGACCTATGCAGGTCGTGAGGCATCATCATCCCCTGCGGTGGGTTATTTGTCTGTGCATAACAAACAGCAACAGGCATTGGTAAACGACGCACTGACCATTAAATAACGTACTGGCCGGCCCGCTGAACGGGCCGGTTTAAAAAATTAGACCAACCGGTAAAAGGTGAAAAAGTGGAAATTAAAGTACCCGTACTTCCAGAATCCGTTGCAGATGCAACCATCGCCACCTGGCACGTAAAAACTGGCGAAGCCGTAACACGCGACCAGGTATTAGTTGATATTGAAACCGACAAAGTGGTACTTGAAGTTGTTGCACAGGCCGATGGCGTCATGGGTGAAATTATCCATGATACTGGTGCTACCGTAACGGCTGAAGAAGTTATTGGTAAAATGGAAGCCGGCGGCGCACCAGCAGCGAAAAAAGATGATGGCGCCGCGAAGAAAGATGAAGCACCAGCGAAACAAGAACAGAGTAATAACAAAGAAAGCAAAACCGAAGCTGCAGACGAGAGCAATGACGATGCATTAAGCCCGTCGGTACGCCGTATGATTGCTGAAAAAGGTTTGGATGCAGCCAAAATTAAAGGTTCAGGCAAAAACGGCCGGGTTACGAAAGAAGATGTAGAGAAATTCGTAGCCGGTGCACCAGCTAAAGCAGCACCTGCTGCCGCTGCTGTGGCTGCTCCTGCCGGTGATCGCAGCCAGAAACGTGTGCCAATGACACGTCTGCGCAAAACTATTGCTAATCGTTTGCTGGAAGCGAAAAACTCAACTGCTATGTTAACTACGTTTAACGAAGTGAACATGAAGCCAATTATGGACCTGCGCAAACAATATCAGGACGTGTTTGAAAAGCGTCATGGTATCCGTTTAGGCTTTATGTCGTTCTACGTGAAAGCGGTCACTGAGGCACTGAAGCGTTTCCCGGAAGTTAACGCGGCAATTGACGGCGATGATATTGTTTATCACAACTATTTTGACGTCAGCATCGCGGTGTCAACACCACGTGGTCTGGTAACACCGGTACTGCGCGACTGCGATAAGATGAACCTGGCAGAAATTGAAAAAGCTATTAAAGAGTTAGCGCTCAAAGGCCGTGATGGCAAGCTGGCGATGGATGATTTAATGGGGGGTAACTTCACCATCACTAACGGTGGTGTGTTCGGTTCATTGATGTCGACTCCTATTATCAACCCTCCTCAGTCAGCCATTCTGGGTATGCATAAAATCCAGGATCGGGTGATGGTAGTCGATGGCAAAATGGAAATTCTGCCAATGATGTATCTGGCATTGTCTTATGATCATCGTATTATCGATGGTAAAGAGTCAGTCGGTTTCCTGGTTACCATTAAAGAATTACTGGAAGATCCAACCCGTATTCTGCTGGATATCTAATTAATCGCTAAAAACACATAAAAATGCTGTTGTTTTGCCGCAACAGCATTTTTTATCTAACCGGTTGGCACTATAATATGCGCCGATCAAAAGTCAGGCTATGCCATAAGGCGTAGCCTCCATATTCAAATGAACGGAAAATAGCCATGAATTTGCACGAGTATCAGGGTAAGCAACTGTTTGCCCAATATGGTTTGCCTGTATCTAAAGGCATCGCCGCAGCTACAGTTGAAGAAGCGGTAGCAGCTGCAGATAAAATCGGCGGCGATATGTTTGTTGTCAAAGCTCAGGTTCACGCAGGTGGTCGCGGTAAAGCGGGCGGTGTGAAGCTGGTAAAAAGCAAAGAAGACATCAAGGCATTCGCAGAAAAATGGCTTGGCAAGAACCTGGTTACTTACCAAACGGACGAAAAAGGTCAGCCGGTAAGCCGTATCCTGGTTGAACCTTGTACTGACATCGCAAAAGAACTGTATCTGGGGGCAGTAGTTGACCGCTCTTCACGTCGTATCGTGTTTATGGCGTCAACTGAAGGTGGCGTTGAAATTGAAACTGTTGCGCACGAGACGCCAGAAAAAATTCTTAAAGCAGCAATCGACCCGTTGGTAGGCGCTCAGCCATTCCAGGGCCGCGAGTTAGCTTTCAAACTTGGTTTGGAAGGCAAGCAAGTTAGCCAGTTCGTGAAAATTTTCATGGGCCTGGCAAAACTGTTCCAGGAAAAAGACTTGGCATTACTGGAAGTTAACCCACTGGTTATTACACCAGCTGGTGATTTGCACTGTCTGGATGCCAAACTGGTTATCGATGGCAACGCGCTATATCGTCACCCGGATTTAAAAGCAATGCAGGATCCATCACAGGAAGATCCACGTGAAGCTCACGCTGCATCTTGGGAATTAAACTATGTTGCCTTAGGTGGCGACATCGGTTGTATGGTTAACGGTGCCGGCCTGGCAATGGGTACAATGGACATCGTTAAGTTACACGGTGGCCAACCGGCTAACTTCCTTGACGTTGGCGGTGGTGCGACTAAAGAACGCGTAGTAGAAGCATTCAAAATTATCCTGTCTGACACTGCAGTTAAAGCCGTGTTCATCAACATTTTCGGTGGTATCGTGCGTTGCGATATGATTGCTGAAGGTGTTATTGGTGCGGTGAAAGAAGTTGGCGTTAAAGTACCGGTTGTTGTTCGCTTACAAGGTAACAATGCTGAACTGGGCGCTAAAGTACTGCAGGAAAGCGGCCTGAACATTATCGCTGATACAGACCTGACTGGCGCTGCCAAGCAAGTTGTTGCAGCAGCGGCTAAGGCATAAGGGGTAAGCAATGAGCGTTTTAATTAATAAAGATACCAAAGTAATTTGTCAGGGTTTCACTGGTGCACAGGGTACATTCCACTCTGAGCAAGCCATTGCTTACGGCACTAAGATGGTTGGCGGTGTTACTCCAGGTAAAGGCGGTCAAACGCACTTAGGTTTGCCGGTATTCAACACTGTTGTTGAAGCGGTAGAAGCAACGGGTGCAACGGCATCTGTGATCTATGTACCAGCAGCTTTCTGTAAAGATTCTATCCTGGAAGCCGCTAACGGCGGTATTAAACTAATCGTCTGTATCACTGAAGGCATCCCTACGCTGGACATGCTGGACGCTAAAGTAAAATGCGACGAGTTAGGTGTAGTGTTGATTGGTCCAAACTGCCCGGGCGTTATCACGCCAGGCGAATGTAAAATTGGCATCATGCCAGGCCACATTCACAAGCCAGGTAAAGTGGGTATCGTTTCACGTTCAGGTACTCTGACATATGAAGCGGTTAAGCAAACTACCGATTACGGTTTTGGTCAGTCTACTTGTGTTGGTATCGGTGGCGACCCAATCCCAGGCTCTAACTTCATTGATATCCTGAAGTTATTCCAGGAAGATCCGCAAACTGAAGCGATTGTAATGATCGGTGAAATTGGTGGTTCAGCAGAAGAAGAAGCGGCGGCTTATATCAAGC
>JBFKFH010000191.1:0-6013 GCA_041618685.1 Rheinheimera sp. | reverse complement strand
GACGTTAACCGTTTATTTCCTGGGGGGATCTAGCCATGCCGAGTTCAGAGTTAGTTGCCTTAGTAAGCTTGCTGGTTACCACTGTAGCAGCAGCCAGATTCATCTGGTTAAACCATACCAATCAACCCGTGCAGCCGCGCCATCCAGCGCCCGACAGCATGCATTATAAACTTAAGCTACTCGACATTAATTTGGCCCCGTTTTTTCTGTATGTGGGCATCGTACTGCTATCGCTATGTGCATTTTTATTAATAACTATTAGCTTTCCTGACCAGCGTGCTGTGGCCATTATTGCGGCTGGCGCTGTGATGCTTGGCAGCTACTTTATACTCAATGATCTTGTCGGCTGGCGCATAAAGCAGTTGGAATACCAGTTGATTGATGCCATGGACACGATGCATTCTGCCATGCAAGCGGGTTTACCGATCAACCAGGCCATTGCCACTGCCAATACCCTGACTAAAGGCAGTTTAAAACTTGAATTGGCCGAAGTTATTCGACGTCTGAAGCTGGGCTATGATGATACTACGGCCATGAACCGTTTATTAACCCGCTATAACTGTGAAGGTACCCGCTTATTTGCTCAGACCTTTATCGCCCGCCAACAAACCGGAAGTAATATTCATGCGACATTGCAAGCTGTAACGCTATTGTTGCGCCAGCGCCAACAACAATATCAACAAGTAGCCAGCAAATTATCGGGAACCCGTTACGCTGCCATTTTTTGTGGTGCAATGCCCTATGTACTGATCCCACTTTTTCTAGCCGAGCAACCTGATTGGTTTACCCCCCTGCTTCAGCATCCCAAAGGTGCAACCTATATTTCAACGGCATTAATCTTGCAGCTGCTTGGTTTTATTGGTTTAAGAAAAGTACTGAGGACGACGGTATGAATGATTCATATGCACTGGATGCGACCTTGTTGATGTTGCTGCTGATAACCTGTTGGCTCTGTTATCTGTTTCACAGTGGCAAAATTGATGAGATAGATGTTTCTTCCTCTGCTAGGCCGGTAAAACCGCATAGCCGGCTCTATCCTGCAAAACTCATTCGCCAGGCCGGCTTAGCCGTTTTTCGTAATACCTTGTTATATTGGTCGCTTAAAACAGTGCTGTCAGCTGTCGCCATCGTTATGCTGTTTGACTTTGCCAACATCGCGACCATTAACCGTGTCTTTTTAAGTGTACTGGCATTCTTTTTATTGGATATCTGGTTGATCGCAAAGCGCAAAGCCAGGCAGCAAAAAATTAATCAGTCGTTAGAGTTTTTTATCAGTCTGATGCTGGTCTATCTGCAATCAGGCAATAATTTAAGTCAGTCCTTCCGGTTAGCTGCAATGTATGGCTTGACACGACACAACCCATTAACAGATGAATTATTGCTGATTGCCAGTGAGCTTGATGCCGGCCGTGAGCGCCAGCGTGCGTTTTCCGACCTAGCCCTTCGCACAGGGGTAAAAAATTTAGAAAAACTGGCTACAATAATTCAGGTGGGTATGAATGTGGGCGCGCCGTTAATTAACGGTTTGCAATCACAACTTGCCGCGATTCGGCTGCAACGCGAGGAGCTTTTAACCGCGCGAATTAATCGTAAATCGCTTGAAACCATGCTACCGATGTTACTGGTTTGCTTCCCTATGTTTTTAGTCTTGGTGTTTTTCCCTGCCGCCATCCAGATAATGGATGTCATCGCGTTACTTGCGCAAATGCTTTAATTAGATGGAGAGTACGAATGATCCCAATAACTTCATCAACACCGCAGCTGAACCGACGCCAAGGCGGCTTTGTGCTGACACTAGAACTTATTCTGATCACCACCATTCTTATCATCGGCTGCTTTGTCGGCGTGGTGGCGGTGCGGGATGCCCTGATCAAACATAGCGTTAAGCAGCAAACACGAGAGATTGTTGTTGTTGATGCCAGCAATCAGCCGCTAGGTCCGATGATTGCGTTGGATGAACACGAAGCGCCGATTGTGCCTTATATTGATCGCGCGGTAGCCCCGTTAGCGCCCGACCCAGCACATCGGAATTACCGGGCATTAATAGGCGTGCGGGATGACCGCTTCACCAGCCGCGAACCCGTATATTATGACGGGCCCAATTGCACAGGTAACCCCTGCATGAAAGGCATCAGTGATGAAACGACCGACAGCCAAGGGGTTGATAAACTTCGAGCTACAGGTGCAGTGAGTTACCTTCATGCCCTGCAAGCCGGGCCCAATTATGCGATAGGACGCTCCATAGATGGGATCCGAGGTGATTTATATCGTACCGGTGGCATGTGCCCCATCGAACCAAGCCAGCTCCAATCGCGCTACATGTCCCAGCGGGTGGTTTCAGGTACACCATGTGAAACCTTTCAAGTAGAGCAATTCCCCGCGGACACCAGCTGTTTGGTCGGTATTGAGGCTGCATTGCCCATTATTGACTTGGGTCAGGTTGCATCCAACCCTGTGTGCGAGCAATGCCCATCGGGAACCGAATCTCAGGGTGATATTATTGAGCGATACCTACCGACTGTGGCATCGCTTGTCAATCAGGTGCTAGACGTTGTAGCAGTTGACGGAGTGGAGGTGATCATCGGGGATGTCTGTTGCCCAACAGGCACGCGATTAGAAGACGATGATGGAATCATCAATTCCCTAGTTTACATTGCATTGCAAGAAGCGCTTGCGTTACTCGGCATTGACTTAAATGATAATAAAGATCTCAGAAAGATACTAAAAACATTAGGTATTGTTGAAGGAGAGCTGAACTGTATAGCCAACATCTCGCTACGCAACGCCGAACCAGTTGTTGATCCCACAGATAGCGCACAAAATATTTTAGATCGCTTCATTCCACCCTTTCGAATTACTTTACCGGATGCTGCAGCCGCCGATGCTGACCAGTGGTACTATCTTCCACCAGAGGGTGAAGGTGTAAACACCGGCCAGTAATTTAGGTAGCAGTCTTGTATTATCAGACAGAAAGTTTCCATCTAAGGAACAAATATGCAAGCGGCGATACCGACACGCGATGAAAAAAAACGCCTAGCAGCACTGCATGAGCTGCGCCTGCTGGATACGTCGGCTGAAAAAGCGTTTGATGATATAACCCAATGCGTTAAAAGTTATTTTGATGTGTCTATTTGCCTAGTGAGTCTAGTTGACAGCAACCGGCAGTGGTTTAAATCAAAACAAGGTTTAGACGTCTGTGAAACAGATCGCTCTATTTCATTTTGTGGCCACGCCATTCAAGCCAATAGCGTATTTGTTATCGAAGATACACTGCAAGATGCCAGATTTACTGATAACCCACTGGTCACATCAGCGCCCCATATTCGGTTTTATGCCGGTTATCCACTGCTGTCCGAAACCGGCTTTCGATTAGGCACCTTATGTATTATCGACAGCCAGCCCAGAAGCTTCAATCAACGGCTGCAAGCACACCTGGCGAATTTTGGTAAAGTTGTAGAGGGCTTAATCCGACAACGCAGCACTGCGCATTTGTTAAAACAGTTCGCCGTAGCTGACGCGCCAGACCCCACTCTGACATCCATGCCTGCATTCGCTATAAACAGCAAATTTAAGGCTGCACTGTTAGCTGTTTCTGTAGCCGCACTGGCAATGTTGTTAACTGTCTATTCAGAAGGCTCTGCATTTCACAATGCTATTTATGGTCTAACCACGGCAGGCATAGCCAGCTTAACCTACCTGTTGTTGCGCTTGCCCATCAAGTTAAGTAAGTTATTACAGCGCATTAGTGCGACGCATCGACGTGGCGAGCTACGCTTCAAAGATGCTATCGAAGCGTTACCGGATGGCTTTGTTATATTTGACGACGAACAAAAAGTCGTGGTGTTTAACCAAAAGTTTCTCGAGCTATATCAACCGATAGCAGATCACATTGTTGTGGGTACACACTACAAGGCATTAAAAGATCATGCCCGACATGCCGGCATGCTTGCACCTGGCCCAACGATTCATATCGATGACTTGACAAAACAAGAACCGGAGCGTGCCGTACAATTGTCGGATGGCCGCTGGATTAAAATTACCGAACGCCCGATGCAGGATGGCGGTATTGTGGGCTTTCACAGCGACATCACAGAACTTAAGCACTATGAAGAGCAAATGCTTAACGCCAAACAGAAAGCAGAGCAAGCCAATAGCGCCAAATCACAGTTTCTGGCAAATATCAGCCATGAAATTCGCACGCCATTAAACGGCATTCTTGGCTTGCAAGACGTACTGTTGGAGGATAGTAGCTTAACTGCGCAGCAAAAGTTTTATCTGTCTACTATGCAGCAATCCTCGCATAACCTGTTACAAATCTTAAACGACATTCTTGATATCAGTAAAATGGAAGCCGGAAAACTGACCCTGCAATCTGTACCTTTCGCGCTGGATAGCGAGCTACAATCAGCCTGCGACTTAATGCGGCCGAATGCAGAAGCAAAAGCACTTAGATTTTCATCCAATATTCCCGCTGACATTCCCTTACTGCAAGGCGATGCCGGACGTATTCGGCAAATGGTGCTTAATCTACTGTCAAACGCTATTAAATTTACTGATGAGGGTGCAGTATCGCTAACCGCATCCTACGCCGAGAGTAATGCCCAAACAGTATTGATAACACTTCAGATAAGCGATTCAGGGATTGGAATTGCACCGGATCAAGTTGAAGCCCTGCTACAGCCTTTTATTCAGGCCGATAATAGTGCCAGTAAACGCTTCGGCGGAACCGGGTTAGGCCTGGCAATTTGTCATACCTTAGTATCGCTAATGCAGGGATCTCTGCATATCCACAGCAATACACCGCAGGGCACAACGGTGAGCGTAACGTTTACATTGCCAATTGCGCAAGAAGCACCAGTAGTGCCGACGAAGACACCACAGCCAGCCGGGCATAATACCAACAAAATTAAAGTACTATTGGCGGATGATGACGAAACTAACCGATTAGTTGTCACCGCGATACTAGAAAACGCTGACTACATTGTCGATGTGGTAAGTGACGGCCAGCAGGCCATACAAGCAGCAAGCAAGACATTGTATGACATCATTTTAATGGATATCTACATGCCCGAGCTTGACGGTTTAAGCGCCGCGAAAGCCATTCGTCATCAACCTCAAATCAGGCAGCATACGCCGATTATTGCCTTTACCGCCAATGCCATGGAGGGTGATAAAGAACACTTTCTGGCAGCGGGCATGGATGGTTATATTGCTAAACCGGTAGACAAAACCCAGCTATTGCAACTTATAGCCTCCCACACCCTAACGGTTTAATAGCACCAATGTGATTCTGATGCTGCAATGCAAACTGATTTGCAATTTGCATGTTAGGCGCCGCTAAAAGCAATTAAAAATAAATCCATATACATCAAAGGCTTATTTTCACAAAAATCGTTATCCCTCTTATATTTTTTGGCGTAAGACTTGCTCTAGTTTTATTACATCAGTATTTCCTGATCAATACCGGAGCTTGCCATGTCTGCCTTACAGCACACCGTATTTTGCGAAGAAAGTGATACCACTCAGTGGGATAAAATAAGTGATATCATAACGCAGTCGCTGAAAAATCGTCATTTTAGTATGGTTTATCAGCCACTAATTTCAGTTACCACCGGCAAAGTTGTAGGGTTTGAGTCATTGGTGCGCTGTCAGTCGCCACAATTTGGTTTTATTTCTCCCGCCGAATTCATTCCCTGCGCTGAACATACCGGGCAAATTTTAGAGCTGGGTAACTGGATTTTTCAACAGGCCCTTTTAGATTTAAAATGCATGCTAAATCAAGGCATGGACGGTATTTGTCTGTCACTGAACGTTTCACCCGTGCAACTGTTGAATGGCAATGTCTTTGAACAGCTTATGACACTAATGGACCAGCTTTCTATTCCACCATCCGCCATCAAATTAGAGTTGACTGAAACGGCGTTAATTAATAACCCACAGCGTATCGCTAATATTTTTAACGCCTTTAAACATGAAGGGGTGCAAATCTGGCTCGACGATTTCGGTACTGGTT
>JBFKFH010000190.1:0-6016 GCA_041618685.1 Rheinheimera sp. | reverse complement strand
CTGGCTCCGAGCGCAACAAAATGGCAAATCCGATGGCCTATGCCAGCTTTCGCAATATTATTACTAACACGAAACGGGTAACCACACCGCTACAGCAAGCGCGGCTAAATTCAATGTTAAAACCATTTGGCGATCTGGCTGCGGCAACATTAAATGTGGTGAGTGGTGGAGCCTATGCAGCCTTTGCTGAGCCGTTCAAGTCATTTTTGGCAGCCAGTTTTGACAAATCAAGCTACAGCGATGCAGGCTTAAGCCGGGCAGACCGTAAGTTTGCTGAACAAAATGGCTTGGGCATTTATCAGGAGGCCGAACGATTTCTTGCCGAGCTGGAAAAAGAGCTGCTGCAGGTTGGGGCATTGGATGCGGAACTTTTGAGTATCCAGAAAACAATTGATAGTTTCCGGCGTAATCTGGATAAACAACTACGTGATACCCTGCAGCACGCCAGTATGGCACGTTCACAGGAAACTGTTAGCCGGGCACTGAGCAAAGATGAAACGGTGCGGCAGAAACTGATGCTGGAAGTTGCAGGTAATATCAGCCTGAAAGCAAACAGCTACCTGGCTGAAGGCAATAATACCGAGCTGGTGAGGTTTGTGCTGAAAACGTCAGAGCAGCTGGAACAGACACAAAGCTACAAAGATCAGTTTAATCAGATCACCTCAGCGATGCTGACCTACTACGACAGGTTTGAGCGTTCGACTAACAGCAGTCAGAACCCGTTTACTGATAGTGCAGATAAGAAAGCCTGGGACAGCCATGCGCAAAAGGCCCGTGGCTATTTACAGCAGTCAAAAGAATCGTTTCATCGCGCTTATCTGTAAACCTGTCGTTACAGAAAGGCCGTTTCCTGTCAGGTAAAAGCAGGCATCTAATGCCTGTTTTTACCAAATTCAGCTAATGCTCAGTTTCAGCCTACTATGCTTAATGTGCAATCACAGGCAGATTAATGATAGTAATTACTGACCTGTTTGAGTTTTTTACGCAGGAGCGAATTATGAGTGCCGTAAAACAGAGCAAAGTGCAACAATCACGTTTCTTCTTTCAACAGCAAAAAACAGTCGATCTGAGTCAGCAGGAGCGGAAGGCCCTAAGTCTGGCGTGGTGTGATCAGACGACCAGTACTGAAAAGTCTGCAAATCGCGATAACGATACTGCGCACTGTGCTGTACTGGGTTACAACTGAAGCTTAAACAACGATGGCTGAATAAACGGGATCATTGCCAGGATAATTGCCTGCTGATAAACACCTGAACGTGTCAGCAGATGGTTGGTTAACATGGCAATGGCTCCGCCTTGTTGTTTAACATTGTGCTGAGCAAACATCCGGTCCATAACATCACCTAATTCTTCGCCTTGTTGCAACGCCATGAGTGCAGCGGGTGGAATAGGCAGGCTGGCCGAGCGGGTTTTACTGATCCGTCCCTGATGCGAAATCGCAATCCAGGCGAAGCTGGTATCATCATCTAAACCGGCTTCGATTGCCACGTAGTAGTCTGCGCCCGGTTCGGTAGCTGCAACTACCTGCAACCGGTTTAGCGCGCCTTGTAAGGTTTCGTCGCTGGTCATGGGCTGAGCGGCTACCCCTGACTCTGCACTAATGCCACTGCACTGCATAGCTTGTGCGGCAAACACCTGCGCCATAGCATCATGCACCGCACGAATTTTTGCCGGATTGGCCGACGCAACAACAATCTTCATAGCCTGTCTCTTCATTGCTTTGTCGTAGCATAACCTGATTTTTGCAGCAGCTAAAGCCTGCACTTGCTCTGGAGCTGATGCCTGATTAGAATCAGCGCCACTAAGGGTTACAGCAAAGATGTTAAAGGTTAGTGATGAATAAAAATTTAATTACCAATGGCTTGGCGGCAATTGTTACCTTTCTAGGCTGGTACTTACAGCAGCCCCTGCTGCTAAGTGTCGGCCTGTTTGCATTATCTGGCGCGTTAACCAATGCGCTGGCTGTACATATGCTATTTGAAAAAGTACCGCTATTGTATGGCTCAGGCGTGATCCCCGCGCGGTTTGAGCAGTTCAAAGCCGGTATTTATCAGCTGGTGATGACACAGTTTTTCAGCCGGGACAATATCGACCGTTTTCTCGAAGAAAAACAGCAGAGTCACAGTAAAACCTTTGATTTTGAACCTGTTATTTCACAAGCTGATTTATCACCCGCGTTTGACTCGTTACTGAAAGTTGTCGAGCAATCATCGTTTGGCGGCATGCTTGGCATGTTTGGCGGAAGTGCGGCATTACTGCCATTAAGAGAGCCGTTTATTGCCAAGTTAAAGCTGGCACTGATTGATGTATCTCAATCGGATGAGTTTAACCAGCTGGTACTGGCACAGCTGGACCAACCTGAACAACTGGCTGGTATCCGTGCGCAGGTAGACAGCATAGTACAGCAACGGCTGAACGAGCTGACACCGCAGCTGGTAAAAGACATTATTCAGCAGATGATTCGTGCTCACCTGGGCTGGCTGGTAGTATGGGGCGGTGTGTTCGGCGGTTTAATTGGTTTGCTGGCAGCGGTTATAGCGTAACTTGAATTACGCCACAGCGCTGACTCAACAGCGCTGTGACGGGCTAATCAGCTTTTTTGTGCCGCGGCGTAGGCTTCCACTTCACGCCAAACCCGCAACAGATTCCCCGACAGGATTTTTTCAATATCCGCGTCCTGATAGCCGCGTTTCAGTAATCCCTCAATCAGGTTGGGATAGCTGGCAACATCTTTTAAGCCGACAGGCAGCGAATCGCCCACACCATCGTAGTCTGAGCCAATACCAACATGATCAATGCCCACCAGTTTTACAACATGATCGATATGATCAAGTACGGTTTCTAATGTGGCAAAGGGGTAGGGATGTTTTTTGCGAAACTCCAGGTCAAAAGCGTCGTTATCTGGTACGCCGGCTTGTTGTGCCGCCGCTTTGCGTAAAGCACCATATTGGTTGGCCATAGCGGTAACAAAAGATGAACCGAAGTTAATCTGCACCACACCGCCATTTTGCGCCAGCGCTTTTAACATGTCGTCGTCCATATTGCGTTCAAAGCCGGGTGTATAACGGCGTAACGACGAGTGCGAGGCAATCACCGGCACTTTACTAATCGCAACCGTCTGGTAAAAGGCAGCGTCAGAGACATGTGATATATCTATCATCATGCCCAGGTTATTCATGGCAACAATCAATTCTTTGCCAAATGGGCTCAAGCCCTGCCATTTACGGCGTAAATCGTAGCTGGAGTCGGCAATATGGTTACTTTCCGAATGGGCCAGAGTAATGTAACGAATACCGCGATTATAGAAGTGTTGCAGATTTTCCAGCTTGCCCTCAATCGGGGTGCCATTCTCCATTCCCAGTGCCAGCGACACCTTGCCGGAGCCAAACTGCTGCGTAACGTCCGTTGTGGTGTACGCCATAGCAAATTTATCCGGCGCCCGGCCAGCTAAAGCCTCCATACTATCAATTAACTGGTTAGCTAATAGAAAACTGCCCCCGCTACGCTCATAGGACGCAGGTATGTAAATAGACATAAAGGGGGCATTTAAGCCGCCTTTTTGCGCGCGCGGGTAATCAAACTCACCGCGTTGCGTAGCGCGGGTCACATCCTCCCAATCGCTGTGCAGGCGATAAGGCACGTCAATATGGGTATCAACAATGATGTATTGTTGAGCCAGTTGTCGGGCGCGCTCAGCGCTATCGGTGTTTGTAGTCGAAGGTACTGTGCTGCAGCCGGTAATGCCGGCAACACATAGCATGGCAACGGCGAAAGTGCTTGGTGTTTGCATAGTCGTGTCTCGTGTCAAGTCCAGCCATTATCACAACAGCTTTATACTAAAACGGCAATAGCTGTCAGACCAGCGGATGAAATTCAGCGCCAGGCATAGGTATTGACTAAACTGAATGCGATAAGCTGCGACTTATCAGGTTGCCGGGCCGGCCTTATCGGCAAGCGGCGCCGGTGAAGCGTTACTTAATCAGAGGAGTAATCGCATGAGCTACAAATATTATGAAGGTAACTGGGGCGAAATGCGTGCCAGGGCTAAGCTGCAGTGGGACAGGGTAAGCTACGATGAATTGGAGCGTACCAAAGGCAACTATGATGATCTGGCCGATATTATTCAGCAACGATACGGTCTGGACCGGGAGGATGCGATGCAGCAAGTCGAAGATTTTTTTAGCCGCTTTTAACCACCAACACAATATCAATAAGAGTCAGGCCGGCATAACGACATGCCGGCTTGACGCTTTTCCGCTACAATAGCCGCCACTATTTTATTCAACGCTGTTTTTACGGGGCGGTATCTGTGCGTATAGTTTGGTTACTTTTTTGTTTGTCTTGTAGTGTTGCAGTAGCTGCGCCAGCAGTTGATTTGGAGCAGACCATGAAAAATATGGCGTTCCAGTTTAAACAAGCGAACGAAGCAGAAAAAAGTGCTGAGCTGGTAGCGGTGTTAACCGA
Source organism: Rheinheimera sp. (assembly GCA_041618685.1). Classification (GTDB taxonomy): domain Bacteria; phylum Pseudomonadota; class Gammaproteobacteria; order Enterobacterales; family Alteromonadaceae; genus Alishewanella. The sequence goes on along the minus strand of JBFKFH010000190.1, from coordinate 1,552 downwards.
ATTAATAGCATTAACTAACCAAGCGCTGCAGGCCGAATTTCCGCCTGACAAAGCTGAGCAGTTTAAACAGGGGTTACAGCAGGTTTTGCGTGAACTACAGGCCGCAAAAGCAGCAGCTCAGGAAGAAAATCTGTCTCAGGTAAAAAGTCACTTACTGCAGGTCGATGCTTTACGCAAAGATTACCATCAGCAGCGAAAAGTCAGCATCTGGCAACTGTTGTTTGGTTAAAAAAACATAGTCTAAATTTAAGTGTATGTTTTTATTGAATTTGCTAAGGTGGCTGTAAACTGAAGTTGGCGCTGTATTACTATGCTTGCGTGCTATTTTGATGATTTTATTGCGTTTTTTAAGCATGCCACGTTAATCTGTAAGCCCGCCTGGCCTTACAATTTGTAGTTGGCCGGCAGACAACACCGTGCAGCCATCAGTGCTGCTGTTAGCATAACGCTTTGGGAGATATGCATGAAATCGATACCGCTTTGGCTGGGTACGGCACTGATGTCAGTCAGTTTGCTCGGGTGCAGTGACAATACTACAGTGGCAACATCGGATAATGGCGCTGTTGCAGACCGCAGTGCTGTAACAACAACAGCTGAACAGAATAATCCATTGTTGCAGCCATGGACCGGGCCTTATCAGGGCGTGCCTGCGTTTGATAAAATGAAACTGGCTGATTTGAAGTCCGCGCTCGAGACCGGTATGGCTGCGCATCTGGCGGACATCGATAAAATAGCAAATAATCCGGCTGCGCCGACCTTTGAAAATACTATTGTGGCGCTTGAGGGCGTTGGCCCAGAACTGGACCGTGTGTTTACCTATTACGGCATCTGGAGTGCGAATAATTCTTCTGAGGAATTCCGTGCGATCCAGCGCGAAATGGCGCCAAAGTTATCCGAATTCTCATCAAAAATTACACAGAATGAAGCGCTGTTTAAACGCGTTGCTGCTGTATATCAGTCTGAGCAAATGCAAACGTTGACGCCAGAGCAACAGCGGCTGACACAGCTGGTTTATCTTGGTTTTGCAAACAATGGCGCGACTTTAAACGCTGAACAGAAAAAGCGTTATGCCGATATCAACCAGCGCTTGGCACAGTTATATACCCAATTCTCTAACAATGTGCTGGCTGATGAAGAAAATCATGTTTTGTATCTTAACAAAGAGCAGCTGGGCGGCTTGCCAGATTCATTTGTAAAAGCAGCGGCAGCGGCTGCGACAAGTCGTGGTAAAGAGGGTATGTATGCGATTACCAATACCCGTTCGTCAATGGACCCATTTTTAACTTATTCCACCGAGCGAGAGCTGCGTAAGCAGGTATGGAACACGTATTACAGCCGCGGTGACAATGGTGATGCGCATGATAACAATGCGCTTATCAGTGAAATTCTGGCATTGCGTGATGAGCGGGTAGGATTGCTAGGGTTTGATAACTATGCCACCTGGCGTTTGCAAGACCGGATGGCAAAGAGCCCTCAGCGCGCGATGGACTTAATGCTGTCTGTATGGCCGGCGGCAATTGCCCGGGTTGAAGAAGAAGTCGCTGATATGCAG
>JBFKFH010000189.1:0-6026 GCA_041618685.1 Rheinheimera sp. | reverse complement strand
TTTGGTGAACAGTACGCTGGGGTTATTTGGCTTGTTTGATATCGCCAGCCAGATTGGTTTGGTAGAGCAGGGCGAAGATTTCAGCCAGACATTAGCGGTGTGGGGCGTTGGTAATGGCGCGTATTTGATGCTGCCGGCAGCGGGTCCTACGACGATACGTGACACCACGGGCCGGGTCGTGGATAACCTGTATTTTCCACTGGCGTTGCTAAACGCGCCTCTGAGCCTTACCCGAGCAGTGATTGGCGCATTAGATGGCCGCGAGCAGCTGATGTCACTGGAGAACGTATTGGAAGAGTCACTCGACCCTTATGCCTTTGTTAAAGAATCATATTTTCAGCGTCAGTTGTTTAAAATTTATGATGGCAACCCGCCACAAGCGGCTGAACCAGAAGTGGATGAAGCGGCATTTGATGATTTACTGGACGATTTAGAATAACACTGAAGCGGGCAATGAGCGCTTCAGTGTTTTCGCCGTGTGGTAGTGCCAGGCTGGTTGCTACTCAACCGCTGACGTAACAGGCTATCCAGTTGTTGTTCTACCAGCTCCATATCCCGCTCATCCGTAACCTGCACAATAATACTGCGCACCGCTTTAGAGCTGGACATTGTCATACCGGCAATACGTTTACGCACGGTATCAAGCCCGATGTTTCGGTACCGATTTCAACCGTAACCACCGCTTTGGTGGTGCCGGCGGATGACAGATATCCAATTACGCACTTGGTAAACTCCATAAACTGATGACAGCGCTACTATAACCAGCCACCGGGCAGCGTAACATCCGCTGGGGGTAAAGGTTATGTAAAGGTAAAAAGTTTAACCCCTTTTTATGTTGCCGTTCGTCTAATTAATAATAACCATGTTAAGGAGTTAACTATGTCAGCATTACAACTTAGCCCGTTACCTGGTGCAGTATTCTCTTATCATCGGGTATTAAAACTGCTGTCTGCCGGTACTTCGGCGCTATTAATCACCTTCCTGCTGTTTGCCGCCATGCAGCAACTGATTAAAGCAGGTGTTTTGCCGCGACAACCCATTACAGAGACGGGGCCGGTAATCTTGTATAGTCCGCCCGAAGAAACCGAGCCAACAGTGCGAAAGCAGTTACCGAAAATGCCTCCTCCTGAAGTTAGACCGCAGCCGGCCATACAGCCGCAGCCGACTGATCCGGCCAATGTTGCACCGGGGCCAGTGGTACTTGGTCCGGTTGAGCTACTTAAATCGACAGGTCCGATGCTGCAAACCAAAGGCGATCGTGGTGCGACGCCGCTGGTTCGGGTTGAGCCGCGTTATCCGGTCGATGCGGCGCGAGACGGTATTAGCGGCTGGGTGCGCCTGGGTTTTAACATTGATGAGACTGGTGCTGTTACCGATATCACGGTACTGGCGGCTGAACCGGCGCGGTTGTTTAACCGTGAAGCAATGAACGCGCTGCGGCGCTGGAAATATCAGCCGCAAATCGTGGCAGGAAAGCCGATAAAACAATTGAATATGCAGGTTCAGCTCGATTTCAGTTTACAGAACAACTAGGCTGAAATAATACAGGGTATGCACAAGGAGCAGCATTATGACGTTATCCTTCTTGCTAGCTGGCTGGGCGGCTCCGGAGCACAGTGCAGAGCAGTTATTTTCTCTATATCGGGACAGCGGTAACAGCAGCTACTTGCAAAAACTGATGGTGCTGCACGGTAATGATCTTTATCACTACCTGCTGCAACAGTCTGATAAGACACTGGCGGAAGATATCAGCCAGCAGTGCTGGTTAAAGTTGCTGGAGCAACCATATAGTTTTCGTGGCGCCAGCAGTTTTAAAACCTGGTTATTTAGTATTGGCCGTCACTGTTTAATAGATGAACTACGCCGACAAAACCGCGGGTATACCGACGCGGAGACTGTTGAGGCAGTGGCAGATAGCGGATGTCCGGCACAACAGCTGGCGGCAACTCAGCAACAAGCGCAGTTTGGTAAACAATTGCAATTGTTGCCTTTTTTGCAAAGAGAAGCGTTGATGCTGCAGTTAGAAGGGTTTTCGCTGGTGCAAATCAGCACAATAACGCAGCAACCTGAAGAAACCATTAAAAGTCGGCTGCGTTATGCCCGACAATTTTTACAGCAGATAGCCGGAGTGTCAGATGACTACGCCTGAGCAATTTGAACAGAAACTGCAGCAACAATATCAGCACGAAAAGGCCAAGCATGTGCTGAGTGAACAGGGGCGCCGTAAAATTGTGCGACAGGCTCAGCGCTTAAACAGGCATCGCTGGCTACATCACTGGCGCAACATACAACTGGTGCTAAGTTGTGTCTTTGTTATGGTGTTGGGGTTTTTACTGCTGACAACGCCAAAGACGGCGCCAATGTACTATAAGATTGTAGTAACCAGCGATGAGCAATATCGTGAAGTTCAGCAGCATCAGATCAGCGCGCAATCTGATTTGGCGGTAGCCAAGCTAGCTAATCCGGGCCGGCAGGCTTATCAACATTATCGTGATCTGACACAACTGGGCGCTGCTTTTCATCGTCATATTGGTTTGCTGCGCCAAAACGATGATCAGTGGCAAATTAGTGTGTGTAACGATCTGTTGCTCACTATTGACCGGCAATTGTTGCAGCTGGTAAAGCTGTCGCAGCCGGTGGCAGATTACCAACAATTGCAATGGGTAGAATTTATTCGTGATGATGCCGGTCAGTTGCTGGCGATAACACCCAGCAGCGCAGCCTTGCAGTGCCCGCAAACTTAAAACATGCTAGTGCGAGAACGGAAATAACCAGACGTGTCGCAGACGGAACACGCTTCAGTGTTGTTTGCCGTGGGCTTGGCAAGCTGTAGCAAAACTCCTACAATGCCAGCCAGCCGTGCATTGGGTGTCGGCGATAACAACGGACAATAATTCAGAGTGAAACAGTTTTTATTAGTCGTATCTTGCTGTTTGCTCAGCTTAGCCATCCGCGCTGATGATGTTATAGCGCCCTTGGTTGCCGATTTCGATCGCTATTATGCTAGTAAGCTAAAAGAGCATAATATTCCGGGCGCCTCCTATGCCATTGTTAAAGGCAATAAAATCATTGCGACTGCCGGCTTTGGTGTGCGTCAGCACGGCAGCAGTGCATCGGTAGATCCCTATACTGTCTTTCGAATTGCTTCGGTGTCAAAAACCTTTGCCGGCGGTTTATCCAGTATTCTGGCCGCTGAAGGCAACTTTAGCTGGGATGATAAACTGGTCGATTATGTGCCGGGGTTTTCTTTTAAAACGAAACGCTATAACAACCAATTGACGCTGGAACATTTGTTGTCGCAAAGCACCGGTGTTATGCCCAACGCATATGACAACCTTATTGAAGCCAATGTGCCTCTGGAGCGAATTTTACCGCAGTTCAGTAAGATTGATCCCCTATGTCCGCCGGGGCAGTGCTATGGTTATCAGAATGTGCTGTTCAGTTTAATCGAGCAGGTTATGCTTAAGTCAACCGGCAAGAGCTATGCACAGCTGTTGCAGGAACGTATTATTACGCCGCTGCAATTGCCGACAGCATCTGTTGGGTTGGAGGGGTTTTTCAGCACTGAAAACCGTGCTATGCCGCATGTCAGAGCACGCGGAAGCTGGTATCCGACTAAGGTTGCAGAAAGCTACTATCATTTTGCGCCGGCAGCTGGTGTTAATGCCAGTGCCATTGATTTAGGCTACTGGTTGATTGCGCAATTGGGCCATAACCAGGCCGTATTGTCCGATGACATCCTGCAGAATATAACCGGCAAACGAGTGAAAACCCGGCGCGATTTGCGGCGTAAAGAATGGCGACGCTATTTAACCGACGCGCACTATGCGTTGGGTTGGCGGGTGTATCAGTTTGGCCAGGATCAGCTGTTATATCATGGCGGTTGGGTGCAGGGCTTTCGCGCCGAAGTAGCCTATTCGCGTGAGCATCAACTGGGGCTGGTGATGTTAATGAATGCAGAATCAAATCTGATTAACGAACTGGGTACCTATTTTTGGTCAGGTATGCTGACGGCGAGCCACCAGCAACAACGTGAAGATAAAGATAAGCAGCTGGCTGATGCCAAGCCGAAGCACAAGGTTACTCAGCCCTAGTTTGAGTGGGTATTTTAGCAACGTTGATACACATCCAGCAGAAAGTCGATGCTGATGGCCGGCAGGCTATCAGCAAACTGTTGTTTTTGCTCGTCGGTAAACTTCCACGCCAGTGGCACCATTTGTACCAGGGCCAGCAGAGCATCTGGCTTATCGAAATTCAGGCTAAACTGCAATCGCTGCCGCTTCAAATGTACAAAACCCTCTAATTGCTCTGTTGCATCACTGTGCAGCCTAACCTGCTGATAAATAGCCTGCTTAATTTGCAGCAAATGTTCTGGCCCCGGTGTCACCGTCAGCAAATGTCCATCATGTTGGATCAGCCGCTGCAGTTCAGACAATTTCGATGGTGCGTAAATACGCACGATAGCAGCAAAGCTGTTAGCCAAAAATGGCAGTTGATAGGCGCTGGCAACGCTAAAGCGGACTTCAGGAACCGCTTTGGCGGCAAACTTAATTGCACTTTTAGAAATGTCTACGCCAAACACCTGCGCCGCAGGTAGCACTTGTTTTAGCCGGCCAGTGTAATAGCCTTCACCGCAGCCTAAATCCAACACGGTGTCCGGCGCTAGTGTCGCCAGGGTATCACTAACGGCTTTCGCTAACGGTGCATACCAGCCAGCTGTTAAAAATTGCCGGCGTGCCTGCATCATTTCTTTATTATCACCCGGTTGCTTCGAGTTTTTTTGCTGCACCGGCAGCAGGTTGACATACCCTTCGCGGGCAACGTCAAAGCTGTGGCGGTTGGCGCACTGATACTGAGATTGCTGTAATGATAACGGGCTCTGGCAAAGCGGACACAGGTACATAGTAAAATCTGGCTGGGAAAAAGGCCGACAGTGTAGCAGTACAGCAGTGTTTTCGCCAAAGGCTTGCTATACTGGCGGCAGCGTTAGATTAACATCGCGTCGGTAAATGGTCCCAGACGCCTATAAGTTGGCAGGTGTAATACAACGCCAGCCAATACAATGAAATTAGAGTGGAGCAGCAATGCAAGATTTGGAATTATGGACGCTGGACGAGCTATGCGACCATGCGTTTGATATTTTTGAAGAACTGGCGGCAGAGAATCTGTCTGCGGAAGATTATACGTTGTATCAGCAACACTACGAAACGCGCGGTTATGCCGCTTTAGCCATTCCCGCAGAGGATTGGGTAGAGATGATGATGCAGGATCTGGAACCAGAGCTGCACTATGAAGCGCAAATAGGTTTGTCCGGCGAGCAGGGAGAGCCTGACATGGTGCTGGCACGTATCCTATTAAGCAGGGAAAAGCATGAATCACTGTGCCATGCGCAGTGGCGTGGTCAATAGCTATCCCTGCCAGAAAACATTAGCGTCAGTTATAAAAAAGGTCAGCCGCAGCTGACCTTTTTCACATCGTGAATATTAGTGCACGCCGTGCATACGTTTTCTCAGCCAAGGGCTGATAAGTAGCATAAACACACCAATACCAACACCGACATAGCCAAGGAAGGTAAATAACTCGGTGTATCCTGCCAGTGCAGTACTCACTTCCAGCACTTCGCCGGCTGGTACCTCTATCGCTGCCAGCTTGGCCAGCTGCGTTGCCAGTAACTCAGAATAGGCGGTGGCCAGGAACCAGGCACCCATCATCACACCAACAACTTTAGGCACTGCCAGTTTTGTTACCGCAGACAAACCTACCGGTGACAAACACAGCTCACCCATAGTATGCAGTGCGTAAGCTAAAATTAGCCACCAGGCTGCTACGTAACCCGCTTCGTTCGGGAACATCGCGCCAACAACCAGTGCGCCAAAACCTAAACCGGCCTGAATAATACCCAGCGCAAACTTTACCGGTGTACTCGGTTCCAGGTTACGTTTGGCTAAGGCTATCCATAACCAGGCAAACAGCGGTGCCAGCGTAATAATAAAGAACGCATTCAGTGAACCAAACTGGCCTGCCGT
>JBFKFH010000188.1:0-6032 GCA_041618685.1 Rheinheimera sp. | reverse complement strand
TGTACAAAGAAGATGAGCAGTATCTGCTGGGTATGTTTATGGTCGGCGCTTATCAGGAAATTTTAGGTGACCTGCACAATCTGTTTGGTGATACCGACTCGGTGCATGTTGAATTGACTGAAGATGGCAGCTACAAACTGACGAATATCATCAAAGGTGACACCGTCGCCGATGTACTGCGCTACGTGCAGTTTGATGCGAATAAGCTGATTGCGTCTTACACCAATCAGCTGGCTAAACTGGACATGACTGACAGCAAAAAAGATGAGCTGCTCGATGAATTAAAAGCCGGCGTTTATGGTTACACCTATTTTGAAGATTAAGGTAAACTAGCTACTGATCGGATGTGTTAACAGCAGGCTCGCCTGCTGTTATTATTTTTGCCGGCGTTAATGTTAACCGGCCACGACTATCAGGTGCTGCTATGCTACATTTTTTGCCTCATCCCATTACCGGTGCACTATCGCTGCTGGTGTATATCGTTAATACCTTATTCTGGTTTGTGCCCATTGTGCTGCTGGCGATATTAAAACTGCCACCGGTACTGCGCTGGCAAAGCTGGATGACTTATCTGTTGGATGCGTGTGCGGTGGCCTGGATCAGCGTCAACAACTGCACTACCCGCATATTTACCGGTATTCGCTGGCATATTTCCGGCCTGGAGCAACTGTCACGGAAAGACTGGTATCTGGTGCTGGCTAATCATCAGTCCTGGGCCGATATACTCGTGCTGCAAAACGTGTTCAACCGTAAAATCCCGTTTATTAAATTCTTCCTGAAAAAAGAGCTGATTTACGTGCCATTTCTGGGCATATGCTGGTGGGCACTGGATTTCCCTTTTATGAAACGCTATAGCAAAAGTTTTTTGCAGCGCAACCCGCATTTAAAAGGTAAAGACATTGAAACCACCCGCAAGGCGTGCCGTAAATTCCGTTTTAAACCCGCAGCTATTATGAATTTTGTCGAAGGCACCCGCTTTACCCGGCAAAAACACCAGCTGCAACAATCGCCATTTTCACACCTGCTTAAACCTAAAGCCGGTGGCGCAGCTTTTGTGCTTGGCGCTATGGGCGAACAACTGCATAAAGTGCTGGATATCACTATCCACTACCCGAACGGTATCCCCAGTTTCTGGGATTATATTTCCGGTAAAGTTCGTGATATAACGGTACAAATTAAGGTGTTACCTATCACGCCGGATCTTCTTGGCGATTACAACGACTTACAGTACCGTGAACGTTTTCAGCAGTGGATAAATCAGTTATGGCAGCAAAAAGACCAGCAGCTGGCCACGCTGAAACAAGGAGTTAAGCAGTAATGTTGAGTTTTTTACCGGGTTGGCTGCTGTTGCCCTGCAGTTTTAGTTTGTTTGCGTTGAATTTGGCGCTTTGGGGCCTGTTAGTTACGCCACTGGGTATATTAAAGCTGCTATTACCGTTTAAGACTGCACATCGTCTCACTGCATTGGCCGGTAAAGGTTGCTATCGCGGCTGGACCCTTGGCAATACAGCCCTGATTAACCTGTTTAATAATGTAGACTGGCAAGTCAGCGGCGCCCAGACTTTAGATCAACACAGCTGGTACCTGCTAATTTCGAACCACAAAAGCTGGTTAGACATTCCAATTGTCAGCACAGTGGCGCATAGCCGTATCCCCGAACCCAAGTTCTTTTTAAAAGACGAACTGAAATGGATGCCATTTTTAGGTACCGGGTGCTGGGCGCTGGATATGCCTTTTATGAAACGCTACAGTGCGGCGCAGCTGGCAAAACGGCCCGAGCTCAAAGGCAAGGATATCGATACCACACGCCAGTCGTGCCAGAAATTTAAAACCGTGCCCACGACCATTATTAATTTCGTCGAAGGCACCCGCTTTACCGAAGCCAAAAAATCTGCAAAGTGCAGCCCATTCGTTCATCTGCTGCCACCCAAGGCTGGCGGCATTGCCTTTACCCTGGCCAGTATGGGTGAACAATTTAATGCCATTCTCGACTTTACCCTGCTGTATCCGGACAATCCAAAACATGCCGCCCTCGATACACTGATGGGCAAGTTAAAACGTGTTGTCGTGCAGGTAGAAGTGCTGCCGGTTGATCAGCAGGTAATAGGCGATTACTTCAATGATGAACAGTTTCGTCAGCAGTTTCAGCTTTGGCTAAACCAACGCTGGCAGCATAAAGATCAACTTATCCAGCAGTACCATAACGCAGATAGCTTTCACCGTGACGCGGAGCAATTACCATGCTGACCGATTTCCTCAACGGGCTGGCGCACAGCCTGCTATTACCTGAGCACTGGCACAATGCTTTTATTCTGGGCTGTAATAGCGTTATCGCTATTCTGATCGTCGCATTGTGTTTTCTGTTAGCCCGCGCCTGGCTGCGCCCCATTCTGGCAAGGGTGCTGGATAAAATGGATGGCAGATTAACCCACGAAACAGCTCGTGAACGTCGCAAACTGGCCAGCCATTTGTCGCACTTATTGCCTGCGCTGGTGCTACAGGCTTTAACACCGATACTGTTCGATCAACACGAACACTTAATCAGCACCCTCAGTGCGCTGATCTGGTTGTATCTGTATTTATTTGTCGGCCTGGCAATAACGGCGGCTATCACGCTAATTGCCAAAAGCTATGCCTACCTGGTAACCAACCCAACGATACCCTACCAGGGCATCGCCCAATTGCTGAAGCTACTGACATTCATCGTATTCAGTATCCTGATAATCAGCACCACACTGAATAAGTCACCGGCGTTGCTATTAAGTGGTTTAGGCGCGTTAACCGCGGTGTTATTACTGGTATTTAAAGACGCTATCCTCGGTTTTGTTGCCAGTATTCAGATTGCCGTAAACAACATGGTCAATGTAGGCGACTGGATTGAAATGCCAAAATACGGCGCTGACGGTGATGTTATCGAAATCGCCCTAACCACTGTAAAAGTGCGGAACTGGGATAATACTATTACCACCATTCCTACTTATGCGCTGATTTCTGATTCGTTTAAAAACTGGCGCGGTATGCAGCAGTCTGGTGGCCGCCGTATAAAACGGGCGATTAATCTTGATATCAATACGATCCGTTTTATTAATCATGATGAGCTGGCACAACTGCAGCAACGCAAACGATTGCAGGCGTATTTCCAGCAAAAAAATGTTATTGAGCTGCTAGACAACGAAGATGTCACCAACGTCGCACTGTTTCGCCACTATGTACAATGGACGTTGTGCCAGCACCCCAAAATTAACCAGAACATGACATTGATGGTGCGGCAGCTACAACCGTCAGAAGTCGGCTTACCAGTGGAAATATACTGTTTTAGCGCTGATAAAAACTGGATTAACTACGAAGCAATACAAGCCGATATCTTTGATAAACTGTTTGCCATTTTGCCGGTGTTTGGCCTGGCTGCGTTCCAGCGTATTGGCTCACGCCAGGAGCTACCTGCCCGCAGCTAACGCTGTCGTATCGCGCGCAACAGGATGTTGCGCGGCGTCACCTGATAGTCACACAGCTGATTAAGGCTTACCTGATAACCGTGCTGCTGCAGGTAGAGCGCTTTGTCCAAAGCCAGCCACAGCTCGAGTGGGCGGCGAAACAGATGCCGTACCAGCTCGATCCGTTGCACCAACTCCACCCGCTGCGCTCCGAGGCGTAAATACATTGCCCAGTCGATAGCTGCGGGTAGCTCCAACTGATGCTGTGCTGCAGCCCACTGCGCGAATGCTGAAAACTCGCCGCTAAACCAATGTTTTGCGACCGAAGCCAATGGCCGGTAGTTGTTATCACCAGTAAGCTGCCGTCGCAGCGCTTCATAGGCCAGACGCCATAGCACTTCGGTTGCCCTAAGCTTTTCAATGCGTCCGCCGGCAGTAACCTGGCCCTGTACCGTCAGCTTAAGATCATCCTTATTCAGATGTAAGTTATGTGCCAAACCGGCGGCTGATAATGGCTGATACTCTGATTGAGGAATTAAATGATAACAACAGGGTACCAGCAGTAACTGTTCACAGCCGGCCTGCACGGCTTGCTGCAGCATTGTAATATGCAGCTGACCGCAGGCATGCAACGCTACGATCTGCTGCTGGCTCTGAAGCAGAGTGTCTTGAGGTTGTTGCAATACATCGGCACAGACAAACTGTTGCGGCAACTTGTATTTCTTTGCCTGCCGCCGGCCTTCATCACATAGCTGTTGCTGCCATTCTACACTGGTCACCGGCACCGCGAACCGATGTGCCAGTATACGGCCCAAATGCCCCTTGCCGGCACACCACTCCAGCACAGGCAATTGGCGCTCAGGCCAGTGTTGACACAATGCGTTGATTTGTTGCAACTTACGCCCGCCAATACCATTTTCCAGCCAGAATGGCAGCGCAGTAAGCGGGGCCTCCGCTGCTGTCGATAATACTGACGGCAGCGCAAATAATGCGCTAAAGTGCGCAGCAAAATACTGTTGCTGCAGTGTCATACTGCTGTCAATTTCGCGCAACTGTGTTTCGTCCAGGGTTTCAAGGCAACGTATCAGCTGCGCGTCTTGCCATGGTAGGCTGTCGCAACAAAACGGCAATAGCTGCCAGAACTGGCGGTACTGTTGCAACACTGTTGTTAGCTGCTGAAATTGCTGCAATAACCCGTCATGCATAAATTAGCTTCCACTGTTTTGCCACGCCTGCGCTTGTGAATTATAGTAAGGCAGTCTCATGAACTAAGGCCGCTATGATAATTCAACGCGTTAGCAGTACCAGCAATTTTATCACCTGGTTTGGCAGTCTGCTGTTGCTGGCGCTATTTGGCTGGTTGGGCTGGCAGGATTACCAGCGCGAAGCCAGCGTTGAGGTTGTACAGAAATGGGCACTGGCTTATCTGGTTAGTGAGCTACTGTTATTGTTACTGCTATCTGATATGCAGCGGGTTACACGCCGCCTGATGCGGGAGCTAAAACAAACCCAGGCGCTCAAACAACAGCATGAATCCATACAAAGTAAGCAATATCAGCAGGCGTTAAGTACGCTGAACAACATTGCGTCCAGCTTTGCGCCGGATTGGCGCGAACAGCTGCGTCTGGGGCTACGGGTTGCAGCAGACTATCTGCAATTGCCAATTGGCATCATCAGCAAAATTGAGCAGCAGGATTACTGCGTGCTGGTACACAGCACGCCGCCTGGCATGCTCGAAGACGACAGTCATTTTGAACTTGGCGACACCTACTGCAGCCTGACGCTGGAAAACAATGATGTTTTTGCGGTGCACCATATGAGCAATAGCGCTTATGCCCAGCACCCGTGTTTTAAAGCCTTTGCCCTGGAAAGCTACATTGGCGCCGCCATTTTGGTCGACGGCGAACGTTTTGGTACCGTTAGCTTTTCTTCCGCCAATGCGCGCAGAACCCCCTTCAGCCAGCTTGAGCGTGAGTTTATCAGCCTGTTGGCGCGCTGGATCAGCAGCACCCTGGCACAACAACAGCATATTGAGGCACAAACCGAAGTAGCCGAACGACTAAACAAAATTGCCAGCCAGTTACCGGGGATGGTGTGTCAGTTTAAACTGGCGACGGATGGCAGCAGCAGCCTGCCGTACTGCAGTGATGGCATTCGTGACATCTATCATCTGACGCCGGAGCAGGTAAAAGCCAACACCAAGCTGATTTTTGACCGGGTTCATCCGGATGACCTGCCGCAGCTTCATGACGCCATTGCGCTTTCGGCCAGGCAGCTAAGCCTGTTGAAACAGGATTATCGTGTCAAATTTGCCGATGGTGAGATAATTTGGGTCAGCGCACGCGCTACGCCTGAACTGCAGGACGATGGCAGTGTGTTATGGCATGCCTTTGTCACGGATATCACCGAGCAGAAAAAAATTGAGCGCCTAAAAGACGAATTTGTTTCTACCGTCAGTCACGAGCTGCGCACGCCGCTAACGGCCATAAGCGGCGCTATTGGTTTGCTACATGGCCAGGTATTTGGTGCGCTGCCTGAGCAAGCAGCACAGCTGACAGAATTGGCACAAGCCAACGTGAAAAAATTGCAGCTGTTAAT
>JBFKFH010000187.1:0-6115 GCA_041618685.1 Rheinheimera sp. | reverse complement strand
GTGCTGCTATTTTGCGTTTCTACAAGCTTGCCATCGTAAGTCATGAGATAAAGTTGCTGCGCGTCAATAGCGATAATCATATCGTGCCGAAATGCCGCTGCCAGCAGTATCGATTCGGCTTCCAACAACGGTGTAGTACCGTGCCACAGCATGTTGTCGGTAATATATAAGTCTTTTTTATCTGCGTTAAATACCGCTGTATGATTAGGGGGGGTAATACCGTACTGATCAAGCAACCAACTGAATTTGACTGGGCGTTGATCTAACTGTAAATCGTGGCTGTGATTAAGCAAAACACCGCTTATAAGCAGAACTAATAAGAAGCCAACACTGACAAGGCCTAACCGCTGATGCCAGCTACGTAGTCGCCGGTTTAAATTGCCTCTTTTTTTGTCACGCTCCAGCCTGAGGTTTTTCATGTGGCAGGCTTAACCGGTATTACTAAACTGTGCAAATATAATGCAATGCGGGATAATTTAGTTAATGCCCGTACTGACAGTGTGGCACCAGTAATGCCGTCGATATGCCTATCGAGCTGCAAATCGTCAGTCAGCTGAGCAGTTTTAAACTGATCAGTGAAAAAGGCATGTCGCACTTCATCACCGCGGCTTTCACGGTAAATTAATACTTTAACCCGGGCAATTTGCCGCTGGCTGATATGAATGCCTACGGTAATCATGGATTCTTTGCCAATTTCCTCCAGTATCCACACAGTATCTTGCTGCTGTTGCCAGTAGCGTAAGCGGATAGGGCTGTAAGAATGTGACAGAATTGACTCAATTTGCTGTTTCACAGGTTGTTCCAGCCAGATCACCTGAGGTTTTGGCTGTGAGCCAAGTGCGGCTTGAATAAAACTTTCGCTCGTTTGATACACCTGTGTTGCATGTGATGGTACTGACCAGATGATTATCGCCAGCAAAAGGGCTATTACACCATGCATAAACATGCCTCGGATTTTACGGGGAGTGGGTACTCCCCGCAGGTTCTATCAGAAGTCGTAACCAATACCCAGGTTAAACCCGTCGGCATCAATTGCGCCACCTTGCTTCTCTATATCGAACTTAATAACAACGTTCTCATGCAACCAGTAATTAACCCCAACATTGGTTTGGGTATTCTTGCTTGTGCTGCTATCGCCCGCGTTATTATTCCACGCGTTGTAGCGGGCGAAGATACCAAAATCTTCATTCAGGCGATAGGCGGGTTCAATATAAAAGCCTTTTTGCTTATCGCGGCCAAGCGCTTTCGCTTCCGCACCGTCGATATCCCACTGTGCATATAAGGCTTTAACACTGAACTGCTCGACAGTGTAGATGGCGTGAGCGCTAAACAAGGTGGCAGATGCGGTATCAAAACCAACAGCACCCTGCGCTAAATCCGACTGATACTGTAAGCTGGCTGCCAACTCTAAGCCAGGTACTGCAGTGTATTTAATCCGGCCCGTGTAGGCTAAATCATTTGCATTGGCTTCAGAAACCTTTTGCCGGCCGCTACGTGGTTTAAACGCATTGCTGCCGGTTAGCGGTGTATTAAGACCAGAGGTAATAGCTACATCTAATGCTAAACCCGGTGCCATTTTCACGTTAAGGGCAGCACCGCCTTCCCACCAGGTGGCAGGTAAAATGTCTTTTTCTATTGGGTTACGCTCAACACCGTAAAATGTTGTTGGCTCGTGCGTCTCGTTAATGATGCCAACCGGCATCAGGAATAAACCACCTTTTGCTGTCAGTGTGTCGTTAATATCGTGTTCGATATAGGCTTGCTCTAACTCGACTTCACCTTTTTTGCCCTCGCCGGCAAGAGAGTGTTCCAGTTCCACTTCAGAAAAAAAGCGGGTTTTACCGGTAAATTGATGGCCAAAAAATAGCACAAAGCGATGAAAGTCGATTTCTTTCTTTTTACTGCCAGTCTGATTATTTTCAATGTTGTTGTAATGCAGCTCGCCATAGCCACCAATTGTTGTGGCTTTAGCACTATTAGCGTTGCTTGCCATCTCTGCAGCATCCGCTGTCATTTCAACACGCTTTTCCGTCTGCTCCAGACGTTTTTCCAACTGTTCCAGCGTTTTTTTCTGTTGCTCAATGATATTGCGCAATTCGTCAGTTTGCGTGTCGGCTACCGTAGCAAAGCTTGAGAATGCGCAGAGCAGGGCGGAGGCAATCAGGGTTTTCTTCATCATATCTTCCTAGCTTTTTTAGTATGTCTATTAACGGTGCGGAGCATATCAGCAAGTTATTAAGGATGCAAATAGTTCGCATTAGCAGTACGGTGATTGTTCACATTTTGTCCAGAAGGCTTATGGAAGGCTCGTACAAGACGAAAGGTAATTTTTCATGCACAACGACAGATCTAGTCAATACTGTAAGCTGTATTCTCTTTTACGCTTTTAGGATCATTAACACAGGAGTTCTCATGATTAAGGCATACGCAGCATTAGAAGCAAAAGGAAAGCTCACCCCATGGGAGTATGACCCCGGTGAACTTGGCCGTCATGATGTCGAAATTGATGTTGATTATTGCGGTATATGTCACTCAGATATATCGATGTTACACAATGAATGGGGGATGTCGTCATTTCCTTTGGTTGCCGGGCATGAGGTAGTAGGGCGTATCGCAGCAATTGGCGCCGATGTTAAGCATTTACAAAAAGGCCAGATAGTTGGTTTAGGCTGGCACTCTGATTATTGTAAAGTGTGTTCAAGCTGCGGTAGCGGCGATCAGAACCTTTGTGCAACTGCAGAGGGTACCATAGTAGGGCGTCACGGTGGATTTGCCGATAAAGTACGTGCTAACGCCAGTGCGGTTATTCCATTGCCCAAGGGGATGGATGCAAAAACTGCCGGCCCCTTGTTTTGTGGCGGCATAACGGTATTTAACCCCATGGTACAATTTGACGTTAAGCCAACGGATAAAGTAGCCGTTATTGGCATAGGTGGGCTTGGTCATATTGGCTTGCAGTTTTTACGTGCCTGGGGTTGTGAGGTTACCGCCTTTACATCAAGCGAAAGTAAGGCAAAAGAAGCACGGGAGCTGGGTGCACATCACTGTATAAACTCGCGCAATGCAGCAGATATAGAAAATGCAGCCGGGCGTTTCGATTTTATTATTTCAACGGTAAATGTGAAGCTCGACTGGAATTTGTATTTGTCGACATTAAAACCAAAAGGCCGGTTACATTTTGTTGGTGCTACGCTAGAGCCACTGGATTTAAACGTCTTTAGTTTGATTATGGCGCAGCGCAGCGTATCTGGCTCACCGGTGGGTAGCCCGGCAACTATTGCAAAAATGCTGGAGTTTGCTGTACAGCATAATATTAAGCCGGTGGTTGAGATGTTTAAATTCAGCCAGATTAATGAAGCCTTGGCTCACCTGGAAAGTGGCAAAGCGCGGTACCGAATTGTGTTAGAACGTTAAGCTGCTATTGCACGAAAAAAACGCCGGTATTAACCGGCGTTTTTTATTGTAATTACACTCTATAAGGCATCGCACCCAAGTAGTCTTTCTTACCGACATCAACGCCGTTATGCCGTAAAATCGCATAGGCAGTGCTGATATGGAAGTAGATATTCGGTAGTACATGTTGGATTAAAAACTCTTCGCCGTGCAGATATTTTCCTTCCCAGCGCGGTTGTGAAATGTGCTGTGTGGCAGCATTATTGAAATCAGCTGCAGTAAAACTGGCCAGGTAAGTTACGGTATCACTGATACGCTGTTGCAGCTGCGCCAGCGTGGTTTCATCATCAGCATGTTTAGGGGCACTGTCGGTTTTGCCAGTCAAACGTGCAGCACCTAATTTGGCAGTATCGCAGGCAATTTGCACCTGCCGTATTAAATTAAACTGATCCGGTGCCAGCCGGGCGTTAAGTAGCACTGTTACGTCAACCTTTTTGCTGCTCGCATACGCAGCTCCTTTGTCTAAAATGGCACTTAAATTTTGCAGCATTTTACTAAATTGCACTACGGTAAGATCGTAAAACATAATGTTGCCCTCGGCGTTATTTGGTTTTGTTACCTACTTATCAGTTGGGGTGGGCTACATAACAGACAATGGCTGCGCTAAATTATATTTCTGCCACGACTGACAGCAAGCCAGAAGTGATAAAGCCGCTGGTTTTTCGCTGGCGTCAACGCTATGCTGAACGAGATTTTACCAATCTGGGCGCTGATAATATTAGTGTTGTTAATTACCATATCTACTGCAGGGACGTGACGTATATCAATGGAGCAGGAAGAACTAACCGCGTTAAATAAATTAAATGTACTGATTATTGATGATCAGATACTGGTGCAGAATGTCATTAAATCTGCCTTGTTTGAGCTGGGCATTGAAAACATAAAATGCGCTGAAAATGCTTACTATGGGCTGCGTTTATGTGAGCAAACCCGCTTTCATGTGGTGATCTGTGCGTTTAACGTTAAAAGTGACAAAGATGGTTTTCATTTGCTCGAAGAGCTGAAATTTAAGCGTCATGTTACCAAGTGCACGGTACTGATTTTTCTCAGCGCAGAAACCAGTGAAGATCTGGTTAACAGCATTGTGGAGCTGCAGCCGGATGACTTTTGGGTGAAGCCACTCAACATCAAGCATGTACAAAGCCGTCTACCCTTAGCACTGGACATAAAACGTACTCTGTTTAATGTTTATCAGGCTATTGACCGGCAGGATTATAGCAAAGCCATGTATTACGCTGAACGGCACTTATTAAATCCGGCATTGAGTAAACATCATCTGCAAATGAAGCGTTTAATTGGTGAGTGTCTGCTGAACTTACGCGAGTTTACCGATGCTGCCCGTTACTATGAAACTTTACTGCAAAGTCATAAAGTATCCTGGGCCTATCTGGGTTATATCAAAGCGTTATTGCAACAAGACAAGCTGGAAGAAATTAAAGCCTTGCTGCAGCAAATGACTGATAAAACTGACACTCGTTTTGCGACCTACGATATGCTGGCGCATTACTATATCGGTAAGCAAGACTTCGAGCAGGCTTATGAAGAGATCAAAAAAGCTACCCGGTTAGCACCGCGGAATATTGAGCGTAATAAGCGACTGCTGGATTTAGCCCGCCTCAACCATGATCATATTGGCCAATATCAGGCAACTATTGCCATGGCTAAGCATGCCAAGAATTCAATTCATGACTCACCGTTATTGCGGCTGAATGTGGTACGGGCCGGTATTGATTATGCAACTACCTTGGAAAAAGATGATGCGACTAAGGTGTTGAATCAGGCTGAGAAGTTGCTCACTGAGCTGGAGAAGCAGGCACCTTTAGTCGCGCAGATAAAGGATCAGTTACTGGTGGTGCGCGCCCGGTTGCACACTGCAAGAGAGGAAAGACCTAAAGCAGAAAGTATTATTGATAATCACGTCAGCCTCAGACCGGGTACATCTGTGGAAGACAACCTAGACAAAGTGAAAGCCTTGCATGAGTTGGGGCGGCGTGAAGATGCGGTTTCAATGCTAGATGCAATCAAAAGGCAAATCAGTGGTAGCGGCCTGACTAATCAGGTAGTCGGCAAATATATCGAGCAGGAAGTAGCAGAGCGGGCAGCTGTCCATTTTACACCACAGCAGCTAAATCGGATGGCAGTCGAGTTTTTTAAGCGAGGCAAGTTTCACGCGGCATTAAATTCGTTAGAGCAGGCTTTTTCCCTGACGCCGAAAAATATGAGCGTTGCGCTGAATATTCTCAAAGTACTGGTGGCATTGCAAAGCCAGCAACAAATGGATGAAGGCCATATAGAACTGGCGAAAAAATTGCTGCAACAGCTACAACAGGAAACATTGGACCCAGAGCAGCAGGAAATGTTTACTGAATATCAGCAACAGCTGCCGGTGTGACCGGCAGCTGTTTTATTGGTAGTTGCTGTTAGTGTATGGTTAGTGCCATGTACTAACGGACGTTACGGTGCACCAGTTTATACAGCGCAGGTAATAGCACCAGGGTTAGTAGGGTGGCAGAAATAATACCGCCAATCACTACTGTAGCAAGCGGCCTTTGCACCTCAGCTCCAGTGCCGCTGTTAAACGCCATGGGCACAAAGCCAAGGCTTGCTACTAATGCTGTCATTAGTACTGGTCTTAAACGCTGCACGGCACCTTGCTGTATCG
>JBFKFH010000186.1:0-6138 GCA_041618685.1 Rheinheimera sp. | reverse complement strand
GCCCCGGTAACGGGGCTTAGTATTAATCAGCGTCAGTTTCTACGTAAGAAAAATCATCACTACCATCGGCAATGCGTTTCTTACCAAATACGGTATGAAACTTGCGCTTTTCAGCCACCCGCTGTTTATATTTAAGCCAGGTTTTTTCGTAAACAGTCGAGGCTTGCGCTTCACCTTTACATACCTGAACAAAGCGCGTTTCTTCATCATTTGCCGGTGCACGACTGCCCTGCTCCAGCTCCTGCATTGCCACCCCATGTTTCTCCAGCATATTACCTTCAGCCAGAGTAAAGCGCCCGGACCGTGTAAACCCTTTGGGAAAATTACGGTCATCGAAAAAGCGACGGGTAGCGACAAAACTTTGCTGCATCACTTTTTTCCTCTAATTTCGTTGAATATCAAGCCAGCCTGTTTGAACTGTGCGGAGTATGGTTAACAAAAACAGCGCAGTAAAACAAATATTTTTTATCGACACCATAAATTTACTACAGGATTAAATTTGGATACCGAACTGCTTAAAACCTTTATTGAAGTTCAGCGTACAAGGCATTTTGGTAAAGCAGCCGAAAATCTCTACTTAACCCAGTCTGCGGTCAGCTTTCGTATCCGCCAGCTGGAGCAACAGCTGGGCGTTAACCTATTCAGCCGTTATCGCAATAATATTCAACTAACTGCCGCCGGAGAGCGCTTATTACCCCATGCAGAGGCGATGTTAACCGCGCTGCAACGTGCCAAACAAGATGTTGCAGTAAGCGCGGATCAAGCTATTCAGCTATCTATAGCTGCTACCGCCAATGTTTGGGATGCTTTTTTGCTGCAAGGGTTTATTAGCATTCAACAGGCATTACCTGATTTATCCTGGCGAGCTGAATCTATGGGTAAGGATCAAATTGCCCGTCAGATACTGGAACGTTATCTGGATTTAGCAATTTTATTCGATGCACCTAAAGTCGATGAGATGCAGATTGATAAGCTGGGGGATATTAAACTATTGCCGGTAACCACATTTACTGATAACCGGGTTACTGCGGCCATGCAACGGCAGTATATCCTTGTAGATTGGGGCACTGCGTTTGAGATGCAGCATGCCCGCTGTTTTCCCGAACTACCACCACCTCACCTGCGCACTGGCAGCGCCCGTATTGCGTTGGAGCTTATGCAACAAGCGGGAGGGTCGGCTTACCTACCCGACATCATGGTACACAAGCTGCTGGCGCAAAACAGCTTGCGCTTAATTAAAGATGCACCGGTGATGACGCGCGAGCTATTCGCCGTTTCTCTGCCCAAAGCCGCGCAACGTGGCCAGATAAGCGATATTGTCGTACAGCTACGTTCAGCTCTGCTTGCCAACAGCAAAGCGTCAGGGGCGGAATAACACGGTATTACGGCCATGAATTTTACTCAGCAACAGCCGTTTGTGGCTATTAAACAAAGGCAGTAAGAGTGGGCCGGTCAGCAGTGCCGCTATCGCCCATTTAATAGCTTTCATGCCACTGCGTAATGCAGCGATATAAACACCTGCGGCTGTGATCAGCCACACAACAGGTAACACCAACACGAACGACATCCTTTGCGATAAATTTAGGGGCGCTATTATAGCGCCCCATTTTGATTAATATTGTTAAGCTTTGGTTTAATTTTCAGCTATATTCAGGCTCAGTCATAAAAGCGCTGCTGCTTTTCGGCCATCGCCAGCAACAGTGGCGCCGGGCTGAACCGGTCACCAAAGCGGCTTTGCAGGTTTCGCAACTGTGCAACTAAGTTAGTCGCCCCGAGTTGATCAATATAGCGAAACGGCCCACCGAGGAAAGGTGGGAAACCGATACCAAAAATGGCGCCAATATCGCCATCCCGAGCCGACGCAATAATACCCTCTTCCAACGTCCGAACCGCTTCATTCAGCATCTGAGCCACACAACGGCTACTAATTTCATCGCTGTTCAACCGCGGTGCTGGTGTAACCCCCAGCACCGAATAAACGCTGTCATCCACCTGTTTTTTGCCTTTTGCAACCGCTTTGCCATACAGGTAAAAACCTTTTTCGGTTTTCTTGCCCTTTCTGCCATCGGCCAATAATTTATCAAACGCCGCAGGGGCAACAAAGCGTTCGCCCAGCTCTTGCGCCAAAATAGGCGAAATTTTTGCGCCAACATCGATACCGACTTCATCGAGCAATGTCATAGGCCCGACCGGAAACCCAAACTTCACCAATGCTTTATCTATTTTTTCTACCGGCTCCCCCTCGAGCAGAATGTTCGCGGCTTCATTCATATACAAAGCCAGAATGCGGTTAACATAAAAGCCGGCGCCGTCTTTGACGACAATAGGCGTTTTACCCTGTTTGCGGGCAAAAGCTACGGTGGTCGCGATTGTTTGTGCAGAGGTAGTTTCATGCGCAATGACCTCTACCAATGGCATCTTGTCGACCGGCGAAAAATAGTGCAGTCCAATCACATTTTCCGGTCTGGTCGCTTTTGCGGCAATTTGGCCAATCGGCAAAGAACTGGTATTGCTGGCAAATACAGTCGTTTCACTACAGTGCTGCTCAACATCAGCAACCATGTTTTGCTTTAATGCCAGATCTTCGAATACCGCCTCGACCACAATATCAACATCATGAAAACCGCTGTAATCAGTCGTACCGGTGATCAATGACATTTGTTTTTGCATTTCAGCCTTACTGATAAAACGACGTTTAAACTTCTTCTGCAGCAACGCGTAGCTATATTTCAATGCATTACTAATGCCCTGTGCGTTAATGTCTTTAATACGCACTGCTACACCGGCTTTAGTTGCCGTAACATTGGCAATGCCGCCGCCCATTAATCCGCCACCTAACACGGCCGCTTTTCGCACCTTGTTTGGTTTGACATCGCCGGCACCGGATTCTTTTTTCATTTGGGTAGTAGCGAAAAACAGGCTGCGCAGTGCCGCTGACTCGCTGGTCATACACAGCTCTCCAAAGGCTTTCGCTTCGGCTACCAACCCGGCGGCAGTGCCGCTATCAACACCAGTTTTGACAACATCAATAATTTTCAGCGGTGCCGGATAATTGCCCTGCGTTTTTTTCAGCGCCTGTTTCCTTGCCTGACTAAACAATATGTTTCGGCCAACAGCGGTGCGTTCTAATACCTTACCAACCAGGTTTAATGCCGGCAGGTCACGCTTTGGTTTGCCTTTCAATGCGCGTTTAATTGCCGCATCCAGCAATATACTACCTGGCACCACCTCGTCTACCAGGCCGACTTTTTTTGCCTGGGCGGCACGTAGTTGTTTACCGGTTAACATCATATCAAGGGCTTTTTGCAGACCAACTAACCGCGGTAGACGCTGCGTACCGCCACTGCCAGGCAATAACCCCAGCTGCACTTCTGGTAAACCCAGCACCGTTTTGTTGTCTGATGTTGCCACACGACCATGGCACGCCATAGCCAATTCCAGCCCGCCCCCCAGGCAAGGTCCATTGATCGCGGCGATTAATGGGATCTTTAACTGCTCGAGCTGATCAAACATTTGCTGCCCCATACGGGCGATAGCCTCGGCTTCGGCTGCCGTCTTGCAATCGTCCAACATTGCAATATCGGCCCCGGCAATGAAGGAGTCGGGCTTTCCGCTGATAAACACCAAGCCTTTTAACTGGCTGTTGGCTTTAATTTCGCTAAGAAGCTGACTAATTTCATCAGCGAATGCTGCCTTTAGAACATTCATCGACTCGCCGGCGATATCCATGGTAATGATACCGATCTGATCATCGCGAACTTGCAGGCTAAAGCTATTAGTTGTTGTCATTATTCTGTCTCCACAATCATTGCGGCGCCCAAACCACCTGCCGCACAGGCTGTCGTCAATCCGATACCGCCGCCGCGACGTTTCAATTCATTCAGGGTTTGCACAATCAAACGCGTGCCGGTCGCGGCAAACGGATGGCCATAAGCGAGTGAACCACCTTGTACGTTAAATTTAGCCATATCAATTTCGCCAATGGCTTTACTGCGGCCAAGTTTTTGTTCTGCGAATTGTTTGCTGGCAAACATTTTTACGTTAGCCAGGGTTTGTGCCGCGAACGCTTCATGCATTTCAATCAGGGTAAGGTCACTGAGCGACATGCCGGCGCGATCCAACGCAATAGGTGTGGCATATGAAGGCCCCATCAGCATATCGTCATAGACGTCAATAGCAGCAAAAGCGTAGCTGCGGATATAGCCTAACGGCGTATAGCCCAGCGCTTTCGCCCGGCTTTCAGTCATCATAAGTACGGCGGACGCGCCATCGGTTAATGGTGTGGCATTTGCGGCCGTCACACTGCCGTGCACCCGGTCAAAAACCGGCTTTAGTTTAGCGTAGGATTCAAGCTTGGAGTCCTGACGAATATTGTTGTCGATGTCTAAATAGCGCGAATACGGCTCAACATGGGCGGTCATTACTTCATCTTTCATTACGCCACTTTGCCAGGCTTGCGCCGCCAACGTGTGTGAGCGATGCGCCAGAGCATCCTGGTCAGCCCGGCTGATGCCATGCGTTTTTGCCATTTGCTCTGCCGTGTCACCCATTGACAGGCCTGTACTGTATTCAGCTACGGCCGGCGGCACCGGCAACAGATCCTTTAAACCTAAGCGGCGAAAAATTGCCAGTTTCTGTCCAAAAGTACGCGCCTTGTTCAGATCGACCAATGCCCGAGCAAGCTTTTTACTGACACCAATAGGTAACACTGAACTGGAATCAGCACCACCGGCAATACCAATCTGTGTAATACCCGCCATCATCGATTCAGCCACACTCACCACAGATTGAAAACTGGTGGCGCAGGCACGTGTAACACTGTATGCATCCGTATGCACATTCATACCCGTGCCCAATACAATTTCGCGCGCAATATTTGGCGCCTCTGGCATTTGTACTACTTGTCCATATACCAACTGTTCAATTAATTTGACGTCCAGCTCGCTGCGGATCAGCAGCTCATTGACGACAAGCTTACCTAAATCCAGCGCGGATACACCATGAAACTCCGTGGCTTGCTTGGCAAAGGGGGTTCGTAAACCGGAAACAATGGCGATACGATCGCCCTGACGTGTAGTAAGGTTTATTGGCGAGTTCATAGCGTTCCTCTTAGTATCGATGCCACAGGTCAGACCTGTATTGTATCGCTTGATTGTAACGACAGTTGTTGCAAATTAAAACACTTGTTTTAATGCACACTGAACCTTATATAGGTTATAACGTCTTAGCCTAGCTCGCATTTTCAGCTGCAGGCGATAAAACAATCAATAAATCCAATTAATTAAGACTGATAACATTATGGTGAATGCGTTTTCCGGCTTAAAAGCCTACCTCGACAGCCAAGTGCTGGGGCAATCCGAACTTACTGAAGGTATTTTGTTAGCATTACTTGCTAACGGTCACTTACTGGTGGAAGGCCCGCCTGGCCTGGCGAAGACCCGTGCGGTAAACGCCTTGGCACACGGTGTTGAGGGTCAGTTTCATCGTATTCAGTTTACGCCTGACTTGTTACCGGCTGATTTAACCGGTACCGATATTTACCGCCCTGAAACCGGCCAGTTTGAATTTCAAAGCGGTCCGCTATTTCATCACATTATCCTGGCCGATGAAATAAACCGGGCACCCGCCAAGGTGCAATCGGCATTACTTGAAGCCATGGCGGAAAAACAAGTAACAGTAGGCCGCAATACATACCCATTGCCAGAGTTGTTTTTGGTGATGGCAACGCAAAACCCGCTGGAACAGGAAGGAACCTATCCGCTGCCTGAAGCCCAGCTAGACCGTTTTCTGTTACATCTAAAAGTGGATTACCCGGACGCGGCCACTGAGCTGGCGATATTAAAGTTAACCCGCGGAGAAGCGTTATCCGGCGAGCAACAAGCGGTGACACCTATTAGTCAAACCGATATATTTGCTGCGCGTAAAGCCATTTTGCAGTTGCATATGGCCGATAGTCTTGAGCAGTACATCGTGCAACTTATTATGGCCACCCGTAATGCCAAAGCGTACAGCGACAAGTTGGCTAATTGGATTGGTTACGGCGCCAGCCCACGGGCAACCATAGCCGTAGAGCGCTGTGCGCGCGCCAAAGCCTGGCTAGCCGGACGTGACTTTGTTACGCCCGATGATGTTCAGGCT
>JBFKFH010000185.1:0-6155 GCA_041618685.1 Rheinheimera sp. | reverse complement strand
GACTAAACTGAAGCGCCTGTTCACCCGGGCACGGCCGGAAGAGGCGGAATACAATATTCTGCGCGGCATCTTAACCTCAGTACAGCGCTATGGCCGTAACGCCAAGGGTGACAAGGAGTAACCTATGTTTGCCGGTATCAAAGAAGATATCAAAAGTGTATTTGAACGCGATCCGGCTGCCCGCAGCAGTTTTGAAGTACTGACCAATTACCCTGGTTTGCATGCGATCTGGTGGCATCGTGTCAGTCACAAATTATGGCGGGCAAACTGGAAATGGCTGGCGCGCTTTTTAAGTACGCTGGCGCGCTGGTTTACCGGTGTCGAAATTCATCCGGGTGCCAAAATAGGCCGTCGCTTTTTTATAGACCACGGTATGGGCGTGGTGATTGGCGAAACCGCTGAGATTGGCGACGATGTGACCTTATATCACGGTGTAACCCTGGGAGGCACCAGCTGGAACCCGGGTAAGCGCCATCCGACCTTAGCCAATGGCGTGGTAATTGGCGCCGGTGCTAAGGTGCTGGGGCCTTTGCTGGTTGGTGAAAATGCCCGTATCGGCTCAAACGCAGTAGTGGTAAAAGATGTGCCGGCAGGGGCGACGGTAATTGGTATTCCTGGCCGTATTGTTGCAAAAGCTGATGTGCAGCTGAGTGCCGAGCGCAAACAACTGGCGAAAAAATTCGGTTTTGATGCCTATGCCGTTGCAGCAGATAACCCGGATCCGGTCGCTAACGCCATTGGCAGAATGCTAGATCACATTCAATTGCTCGACACTAAGGTCGGTGAGCTGTGCCACAGCGTGAATAAACTGGGCGGCAACGTCTGCGATCAGGTGCCAACGGTTGATATAGAAGAAGAAGATTTCAAACTGGCGGAAAAACGCGCGGCAGAAGCGCGAAAACGCGATGTTGAAGCCTTTGATCCGAACATCTGAAGCGGACAGTATTGGAACCAAATCCCTGAATACTTGACTAAGACAGTAGGTTATTAATACTTGACTAAAACAGTCGGGAATGTACAATGTCGCCACTGTTTTCAGGGAGCAAACCATGAGATTAACGTCGAAAGGCCGCTACGCGGTAACGGCTATGCTGGATGTAGCCTTACATACTGCAACCGGGCCGGTACCCTTGGCCGATATCTCTGCACGGCAGGGTATTTCGTTATCTTATCTTGAACAATTGTTTGCCCGGTTACGTAAACAAGGTTTAGTCAGCAGTGTGCGTGGCCCGGGTGGTGGTTATCAGCTGGGGCGGGACGCCGCGGCGATTTCGGTATCTGATGTGATTAGTGCTGTGGATGAATCGGTTGATGCAACCCGTTGTCAGGGCAAATCGGATTGCCACAGCGGTACACGCTGCTTAACCCATACTTTGTGGAGCGATCTTAGTCATCGCATTGAAGATTTTCTTACCAGCATTACGCTGGGTGAGCTGGTTAGCCAGCAAGATGTACAGACCCTGGCAAAACGGCAGAACAGCCGTATTGTAAAGAACCCGGCAACTGATATTGAAGTCAGTTGCCAGCTGTAGGCAACACGGAGCAAATAATGAAGCTACCTATTTATCTGGATTACGCTGCAACTACCCCGGTCGATACCCGGGTAGCAGAAAAAATGATGCAGTATTTAACAATGGACGGCGAGTTTGGTAACCCGGCGTCGCGTTCGCATCGTTTTGGCTGGCAGGCTGAAGAAGCGGTAGAAATTGCCCGCAGCCAGATTGCCGAGCTGGTAAATGCAGATCCTCGCGAAATAGTTTTCAGCTCTGGCGCCACGGAATCGAATAACCTGGCTATTAAAGGTGCTGCCGATTTTTACCATAAAAAAGGTAAACACCTGATTACGGTAAAAACTGAACATAAAGCCACGCTTGATACTATGCGTCAGCTGGAACGTGAAGGCTACGAGGTGACCTACCTTGAGCCGCAGACCGACGGTCTGGTTACCATTGCGATGCTTGAGGCCGCTATTCGGCCTGATACCACGCTGATTAGCGTAATGTTCGTTAATAATGAAATTGGTGTGGTACAGGATATCGCCGCAATCGGTGAACTGTGTCGCAGCAAAGGTATTGTCTTTCATGTTGACGCGGCCCAGGCTGCCGGCAAGGTGGATATTGACCTGCAAACATTGAAAGTCGATCTGATGTCGTTCTCTGCTCATAAAGCCTATGGTCCCAAAGGTATTGGTGCCTTGTTCGTGCGGCGCAAACCACGTATTCGCCTGGAAGCGCAAATGCACGGCGGTGGTCATGAGCGCGGTATGCGCTCGGGCACTTTACCCACCCACCAGATTGTGGGCATGGGCGAAGCGTTTCGCATTGCCAAGCTGGAAATGCACGATGAAATTAAGCGTATTACCACGCTACGCGACCGGCTGTTAAATGGCGTGAAAGATTTGGAACAGGTATTTCTAAACGGTAACCGCGAACAGCGCGTACCGCATATTACCAATATCAGCTTTAACTACGTTGAAGGCGAATCACTGATCATGGCGTTAAAAGATATCGCTGTGTCATCCGGATCTGCCTGTACGTCTGCCAGCCTGGAGCCGTCCTATGTATTGCGGGCACTGGGTATGAGTGATGAATTGGCACACAGCTCAATCCGTTTCAGTATCGGTCGCTTTACCACAGAACAGCAGGTTGATCACACTATTAAAATTGTGCATCAGGCAATTGAAAAACTGCGGGCGATGTCGCCACTGTGGGACATGTACAAAGACGGCGTCGATTTAAACACTGTGGCCTGGGTTGCGCACTAAGCGTACTGGCTGCACACAGAGGTAACTATCATGGCTTACAGTAATAAAGTAATTGATCACTATGAGAACCCACGTAACGTTGGCTCATTTGATAAAGACGATGCCAGTGTTGCTACCGGCATGGTGGGTGCACCAGCCTGTGGTGACGTAATGAAACTGCAGATTAAAGTCAGTGCAGACGGCATTATCGAAGACGCCAAGTTTAAAACTTACGGTTGTGGTAGTGCTATCGCTTCTAGTTCACTGGTCACTGAGTGGGTTAAAGGCAAAAGCCTGGACGAAGCACAGCAGATTAAAAATACCGACATCGCGCAGGAACTGGCGTTGCCACCGGTAAAAATCCACTGTTCTATTCTGGCCGAAGATGCCATTAAAGCGGCGATTGCTGACTACAAGCAAAAGCACGGGGGCTAAGCGTTATGGCTATTTCGATGACAACGGCAGCGGCCGAACGGGTACGCAGCTTTTTGCAGAACCGCGGCAAAGGTTTGGGTTTGCGGGTGGGTGTAAAAACCACCGGTTGCTCGGGCCTGGCTTATGTACTGGAGTTTGTCGATACGCTGAACGAAGACGATGCGGTATTTGAACAGGATGACCTGAAACTGATAGTTGATGGTAAAAGCCTGGTCTATATCGACGGCACCCAGCTGGATTTTGTCAAAGAAGGTCTGAATGAGGGCTTTCAGTTTAACAACCCGAACGTCAACGGCGAATGTGGTTGTGGCGAAAGCTTTACTGTTTAAGTACTGACGTTAAGTATTTAGGGGCCGGATGAATTACTTTCAGCTGTTTAATTTGCCAGCGAAGTTTGATCTCGACTTAACTGAACTCGGGTCACGATATTTGCAATTGCAACGGCAATTTCATCCTGATCAGCACAGTGCCGGTTCAGAGCGTGATCGCTTGCTGGCTGTGCAGCAAACGGCCAATATCAACGATGCGTATCACAGCTTAAAACAGCCGTTACTGCGGGCAGAACACCTGCTTGCACTGCGTGGTTTAAAAATAAGCCATGAACAGCGTAGCTTTACTGATCCAATGTTTTTAATGCAGCAGATGGAGCTACGGGAACAATTGGCCGAGATTGATCAAAGCGACGATGCCGATGCGGTCATTGACAGTATTGAACGTCAGTTGCAGCAGCAAAAAAAGACGTTGCTGCAGCAGCTTGCTGCAGCACTGGACGCTGAAAATGCAGCTCAGGATCAACTAGCAGCAGACCTTATTCGAAAACTAAAATTTTTCTTTAAGTTACAGCAAGAGCTGGAGCTTATCGAACAGCAACTACAAGACTAAACATCACTATGGCGTTATTACAGATCGCAGAGCCGGGGCAAAGCGCTGCGCCGCATCATCATAAGCTGGCGGCCGGCATTGACCTGGGCACCACCAATTCACTGGTTGCTACCGTACGTAGCGGCGAAGCCAAAACGCTGGTTAACAGTGCGGGTCTGGATATGCTGCCCTCCGTTGTGCGCTACACCGCCGACAAAGTGGTGGTTGGCCATGCCGCTATGGCGGCCGCTGAGCAAGATGCAGAAAATACCATCGTCTCAGTGAAGCGCCTGATGGGTAAAGGTTATAGCGAAACGCTGGCATTAAAAGACAAGGTACCGTACCAGCTGATTGATCAGCAGGGGTTGGTGGCAATAGACACGGTACAGGGCGTAAAAAATCCGGTAGAAGTGTCTGCTGAAATTCTGGCGACGTTAGCCAATACGGCCAGCGAAACCCTGGGTGGCGAGCTGACCGGCGTCGTTATTACGGTGCCGGCGTATTTTGATGATGCGCAGCGCCAGGCTACCAAAGATGCCGCCAAGTTGGCAGGCTTAAACGTGCTGCGTTTGCTGAATGAACCGACGGCCGCCGCGTTAGCGTACGGGCTGGACTCAGGGCAAGAGGGCATTATTGCGGTCTATGATCTGGGCGGTGGCACTTTTGATATCTCTATTCTGCGTCTGCGCCGTGGGGTGTTTGAAGTATTAGCGACCGGCGGCGACTCGGCGCTGGGTGGTGATGACTTTGACCATGCTATTGTTGAGCATCTGCAGCAGCTAACTGGCGAGGCCACGTTGTCGCATCAGGCTATGCGGCAATATTTAACCCTGGCGCGCAGCATCAAAGAACAACTTACCGATAGCGACAGTGTCAGTTTTACCTTACCAAACACTAAGCAGCAAGCCAGTTTCTCCCGCCTCGAGCTGGAACAATGTATTGCGCCACTGGTAAAAAAAACCATCCGTGCCTGCCGTCAGGTGTTACGTGATGCCGATCTGACAGCTGAAGATATTGTCAAAGTGGTGATGGTAGGCGGTTCAACCCGCGTGCCATTAGTACGGCGCGACGTGGCGACGTTTTTTGCCACCGAACCGCTGACTTCAATCGATCCGGACAAGGTGGTGGCAATTGGTGCGGCTATTCAGGCCAATGTACTGGTTGGCAACAAAGCCGATGGTGATACCCTGCTGCTTGATGTCATTCCGCTGTCGTTGGGCCTTGAAACCATGGGCGGATTGACCGAAAAAATTATTCCGCGCAATACCGTTATTCCGGTGGCGCGGGCACAGGAATTTACGACCTTCAAAGACGGTCAGACTGCGATGGCATTGCATGTTGTGCAGGGCGAGCGCGAATTAGTTGATGACTGCCGCTCACTTGCCCGGTTTGAACTGCGCGGTATTCCGCCAATGCCGGCCGGTGGAGCCCACATCCGCGTGACTTTTCAGGTCGATGCGGATGGCTTACTGAGTGTCACAGCTCAGGAAAAATCGACCGGCGTACAGGCTAACATCCAGGTGAAACCGTCTTACGGCTTAAGTGATGATCAGGTCGCCACTATGCTGAAAAGCTCGATGCAGTATGCCCGCCAGGATATGCAGCTGCGCTTGCTACGCGAACAGCAGGTCGAAGCTGACCGCGTATTAGAAGCAGTGTCTCAGGCACTGAATAGCGATGCGGCCTTGTTAAATGAAACTGAGCTGGCGCGTATTCAGCAGGCGCTGAGTGAGCTGGCGCGGGTGAAACAGGGCGACGATACCGCAGCAATTAAAGCCGCAATTGAACACACAAACACTTTAACTGATGACTTTGCCGCCCGGCGTATGGATCAATCAATCCGCAACGCGCTTAAAGGCCATAACGTGGACGAGGTATAGTAAATGCCACAAATCGTATTTTTACCCCATGCTGAGCTTTGCCCTGACGGGGCGGCACTGGAAGCCAAGACCGGCGAAACTGTGCTTGATGTTGCCCTTCGTAATGGCATTGCTATTGAGCATGCCTGCGAGAAATCCTGCGCCTGCACCACCTGCCATGTCATCGTACGAGAAGGTTTTTATTCGTTAAATGAAAGTGACGAGCTTGAAGACGATATGTTGGATAAAGCCTGGGG
>JBFKFH010000184.1:0-6232 GCA_041618685.1 Rheinheimera sp. | reverse complement strand
TACGTCATTTGCCAGCGTATCTTGCGGGTTACGCATACCCTGCCACACTGACCAGATCATAAGTGCGAAAAACACCCCCAGCAGGCACCAGGCGTCCACACTGCTTAGCTGATGATCAAACAGCTGCCAGCCAGCAAATAAGGTTACCAGCATTAAAATGGGTAGCTCTTTTCGTAGCACCTGTGAATTCACCGCAACCGGGCTTATTAACGCCACCAAACCCAGGATAAGCGCAATATTAGTAATGTTAGAGCCGTAGGCGTTCCCCAGCGCCAGGGCGGGGTTGCCGTCACTGGCGGCCATGGCCGACACCACCATTTCTGGCGCTGAAGTACCAAAACCGACTATTAACATACCAATAAGCAGCGGAGGCATACCGGCATAACGCGCTGTGGCCGCGGCCCCGTCAACAAAGCGGTCTGCACTCCATACCAGCAGGGCTAAGCCTGCAATTAACGCCACAACAGCCAGCAACATTCTGCATTTCCTCACGCGCGGTTAAATTGCCAGCAGCATAGCATGCAGCTTATATAGCGCCCAGACAGCGAACACGAATTTTGAAACTATAACTGAAACAGGTTAAGCTCGAACGCCATGCTGGTGCGGAGCTTAGAATGACGACACTGATTACGATATTAGCCTTACTGTTTGCTGCACTGTTTATCCTGGTCTCGCTGACCGAAAAATACGGCAGCCGCGATGAACAACAAACCCGCAAGCTAAGCCGCTACATCATACCGTTGCTGATTGCCCTGGTTGCTGCGCAAGTAATTAAATTTGTATTTTTTCCCGATGGCTTTTAAGCCCAGCTCAACGGATTAAGCCGGTAAAACCGGCTTAATAACTGATACAACTGCGGATGCTGCGCTGACAATTGCTTTGGTTGTTCGAAGAATACTTCGCTTATCACGGCAAAAAACTCTGCCGGGTTGGTCGCACCATAATGATCAAATAAGCTAGGCTGGCCGCTTTGGGCCTGGCGCTGCAATGTGCTGAATTCTGCCGCCATCACGCCGGACCATTGTTGATAGTCATCGCTGCGTTGCAACAGCGGCGCCCCGGTGGCAATGCCTTTTTCCTGATCAAGCTGATGAGCAAATTCGTGGATCACCACATTGCGGCCATCCGCCGGATCGGCTGCGCCGTCCAGTGTGTCAGCCCAGCTTAAGACAACCTTGCCCAGGCCCCAGGATTCGCCAGACAATACCCGCTGCTGCTGATGCATTACACCGGCATCATCGGCGCGGCTACCACTAACGACAAAAGCGGCCGGGTACAGCAGAATTTGCCGCAGTTTGGGGTAATAGTAATCAGGCCGGTTTAGCAGCAGCAAACATGCCTGAGCGGCAATAGTAACCCGCATTTCGTCACTGACAGTCAGACCTTCGCAACCGATAAAACGTTTTTCCGCAATAAATACCTGAATATGCCGCTTTAACTGCAGCTGCAGATCGGCAGGCAAGGCACGAAAATAGGGAAGGCGCCGTTTGAGGATATCACGCCAGGCGGCAGGAAAAGGTTTCGCCATTAACCTGCTGCGCTGATAACGGCGCCAGTTCGGCATCAGTAACACCAGCGCAATAATTACTGCGCCCAGTAACAACGTAAAAAGGATAGCCAAGCTTCACCTCAAACCATGACAGCGGTATGCTGCAACGTTAATGCGGTGCCGGCAGACATTTTTCAAGCACCTGACTCACAGCGCGCCAGGCACCGAACTTTGTTGTCGCGGGCGGCTCTAACAAAGGCAGCTAATAAGGAATGCTATATGTTTCAATTATTTAAAACACTTCTTGATAAAGTAAATGATGGTCTGGCAGCGCCGGCAGCCACGCAAACCACGTACGGCCTGACCGACGCTGAACTGGCCTGCGTGTCGTTAATGCTGATGGTGGCGCATGCAGACTTTGCCAGTGCCGCAGAAGAGCTGGCACTGGCAGCGCAATACGTAAAACGCGAATTTAATTTGTCAGACGAACACGCCCGTGCTGTGGTTGCGCTGGCAGATAAGCAGGCAAAAGATGCCATTTCATTGCACCAGTTTACCTCACAATTAAAACAACTGAGTTATGAAGCGCGCCTGGGGTTGCTGGACAACCTGTGGCAACAGGCTTATGCCGATGCGGTTTTGGACCCTAACGAAGAAGCGATGCTGCGTAAAATTGCTGATCTACTGTTTATCCGCCACAGCGACTATATCCAGGCTAAGCTGGCCGTTTGCGGCGGTTAGTTGCATCCAGCTGTTAATCCTCTTTCTTATGGATAACTTCACCTTCGATTACAGCACTGTCCTGTCGCGCGCTGCTGTTGTCACCGGCACCGTGCTGCCGCTGTTGCCAGGTTTTTACTTTAGCCCGGTGCCGTAGCAGTAAAATGGGAATGACAATCCAGCTTAGCAGCAACATAAATACTAAAATGGCCGCCCCGGCCAGCAGCATTACACCTAAGATTAACCAGGCGAATAACCGTTGTAACGGCCCTGCACTCTGGCGACGGGCAAACAGTTGCTGCCATTGGTTGCTTTGCTGTTTAAACGACGAAAACATAAATACCTCTATTCAGGCCTGACCGGCTGCGTGATCCAACATCATACGGCATAACCGGCCTGCGTCACAGAACCAAGCCTATAACACTGACGCTGAGTACAGGCTGAACCCGACAGTTAGTGTCGGGCAATATCAGCTTAGTGTGGGCGCGGTAGCTGAAGTTCAACTCAGCCGCTTGGCGCGGCAAGCCAGCGCTACTCGGTTTTACTGCTTAACGCCCAGCGCACTATGTCAGCCCAGGACGGCTCTTTGCCGTACATTTGCATGCCGCGTAAAAACACACGGTCGGCAACGCGGCGCATCCAATACACCGTTGCCACCAGCAGACATAGAGACAACGCGGGCTGCCACCATGGCAGGCTGACCATCGCCATCTTTACCGGCATAGCTGCAAAGGATGTGAATGGCACAAAGCTCAGTATGGTCATGCCAATGCCGGCCGGGCTGTCGATAACCAGGTAAGTACAAATCATTGGCAGCCAGATAATTAACATTACCGCACTTTTACCACTGTTATTCGGGTCATCAATGGAGGCTGCTATCGCGCCCATAAAGCTGGCACATAGCAACACGCCGGCCAGCGCAAAGGGGATTAGCCACAGCACCACCCCCAGGTTAAACCAGCTTAAATCTAATGCTTTACTGGCAAACAAGCTCACCACGGCCAGCCCAAGCAACATTACCAGAGCGGACGTCAGCATGGCTTTTAGTGCGCTAAAACTGTGGCCCAGTACCTTTCCATCCATCCACTGCTGCGGGGTGACTATCGCATACAGCTGTTCGGTAACCCGTTGTTGTTTTTCACCGGTAATACTGGTCAGCACCTGGCCAAATGCCGTACTGACACCAATGAATAACAAAATAAGTGCGGCCATCGCGATCATTTTCTCGGGCGTATCTTTTCCCTTGTAGGACTGATCCAGATATACCGTCGCAATAGCTACCGGTTGCTCTAACTGCGTCAGCTGCTGGGCAGATAAGCCCAACTGCGCGCCAGCCTGGGTACGGTAATGCTGCTGTAACACCTGTTCCAGCTGCTGTAGCCACTTTTTGCCGGTTAGCGTATGTATTACCAGCTCGCCATCTTGCTCGGCAATAATGGCCTGCCAGGAATCATCTGTTTGCATCTGCGCTAACTGGGCGGCTAAATCAATACTGGGGCGTTGGAACTGAAATTGCTCAGTGTTCTCAATAGTGAACTCAGCCGGTACCGCAATGCGGTATTGCTGACGGCTTTCATCGGTAAAAAAGCTCCACAGCGATATTACAGCCATTACCGCTATCATCAGCAGGTACGATATCAGTTGCTGTTTCCATTTAAAAAAACGCAGGAATTCCCAGCGGGCGACAATAAGACTCTGGCGTGAAATCATGCGGCAACCTCCGGAGTAAATTTGGTCATTGCAGCCAGGTATAGCTGATGTAAATCGGCTGTTTGCATTTCAACCTGGGTCAGTTCGGCGAATTGCAACAACTGCTTTAGGCAGTCTGACACACTGACACCATCGGCTAACGTCAGCATCAGCTGTTGCTCACCGGCCGTTTGTGCACCGACAATGGCATCAAACTGCAGCAATTGCTGTGGCTTAACGTCCGTGGTAAACCCCACCTTCATCTGGCGCTGACTCTGGCTTTGCTGACGAATTTGCGCCAGGGTGCCAGCCAGTACCACCTGCCCTTGCGCCATCAGCAACATATGATCAGCCAGCTTTTCTACCATCGCCATCTGGTGAGCACTTAAAATCACCGTCATGCCACGGGCTTTCAGTTGCTGCAAAAACAGCACAACTTTTTCCTGATTAATCGGGTCGAGGCCAGAAAAGGGTTCATCCAGAATAACCAGCGCCGGTTGGTGCAGTACTGCGGCAATCAACTGTACTTTTTGCTGATTGCCTTTGGATAATTGCTTCAGATCATCGTGTCGCCGGTCGGTAAGCTCAAACACATTCAGCCAATAGTCCATTTCCTGCAGCGCTTTGCTTTTGGTTAATCCATGCAGTTGCGCCAGATATAACAGATTTTTCTCGATGCTTTTGTCCGGATACAAGCCGCGGTCTTCAGGTAAATAGCCCAACAACCGGCGCGGTACATGATCATAGTGTTGATCCTGATAACTAATCATAATGCTGCCACTATCGGGTTGGGTCATACCCACTAACATGCGGATAATTGACGATTTACCCGCACCGTTAGGCCCAAGCAGCGCGAAAATGTCGCCACTGTTGATCTGAAAGCTGATATTTTTTACCGCCTGCACTGTACTGTACTTTTTATTAATTGCGGTCACGATAAGTTGCATGGTGGCATCCTGCTGTTCAACATGCGCCAAGCTTAACATTGGCAAAACCGCCATAGCTATCAGCAAAGTGTGAGCAAATATGTAAACTAACTGACATTTACCCGGCACTTATCCCATAGTTAGTGCCCAACAGCGGATTAGTATTTGAGCCGGCTGCACGATATTGCTATTGTGACTAAAACTTCTGAAGCGATGCGCTGCACTATGCCCAATTGTCTGTGTCAGATAACCGTTATAACCTGCTATTTTGCTAAAGCGTAACAGCATGCCAATGCGATTCCGTTCACTGCGCACCAAACTAATCCTGGTCATATTGCTGCTGCTAAGCCTGCTGGCCACGGCTACCGGCTTGGCTACATTAAGCACCATGAAGCGGGATAGCGAAGCTCAGGCCGGACAAATCTTAACAGTGTCAGGCAAAGTGTTGCGTGAAGCACTCAACAACCGAGCCCGCCAGCTCAGTGGCAGTGTGCAGGTGCTTGCCACCGACTTTGGTTTTCGCCGGGCCGTGGCGACAGCTGAACAGGAAACAATAGAATCGGTGCTGACTAACCACGGCAGCCGCATCAACGCCAGCCTGATGTTGCTGCTGGCACCCGATGGCACTTTACTGGCAAGTTCTGAGACCAGCCTGGATGCGGCAGGTATTGCACCGCTGTTTAACCAGGCGCAACGCAATAATGTCGCGCCGGTAGCGGATATTCTTCACCTCGCCGGCCAGCCGTATCAGTTAGTATTGGCACCGGTAAAAGCCCCCGCATTAATTGCCTGGGTTGGTATGGGGTTTCCGCTGGACAAACCGCTGGCAGATCAAATCAGTGGCATTACCGGGCTCGACATTAGTTTTCTCGCCGCGCAACCAGGCGGTTATCAGCTATACACCTCAACCCTGGATGACAGCGACCAGCAGCAACTGCCCGGCGTGATCGGCCCGCTGATTCAGCAAACCGGCACGGTGCAGAATGACACAGAGCAGCATTACACCTCGATGGCATTACCATTAGACCAGCAACAACAGCTTTGGGCCGTATTACATTTATCTAATCAGCGCTGGCTGAGGAGTTATCAGGATTTTCGCCAGCAATTGCTGCTTATTTTTGGCGCGGCTTTGTCATTTGCGCTGTTGGTTGGCGTAATTTTCGCCCGTAGTATCACCAGACCCCTCGACGCGCTCAGCAGGTTTGCCCGTCAGATTGGTCAGGGCTTTGATGCAACGCCGCCAGCGAGCGGTAACGACGAAGTTGGCGTGCTAAGCCGCACCCTGACCACCATGCAACAAGGCATACGCCAGCGTGAACAACAGCTGCTGTATAATGTGGAACATGACACCCTTACTGCTTGCTACAACCGCGCCGCCGTAGAACGCTTACTGCAGCCGTTGCTGGAT
>JBFKFH010000183.1:0-6242 GCA_041618685.1 Rheinheimera sp. | reverse complement strand
GGGAATATGAATATACAGCGCCAGTGGCGGTAACTGCAGTGACAACGGCTTATCCTTTTGTTGGAGACAGTAATGCTAACAGCTGCGTTAAGGCCTTGCCGCGGTGGCTAAGCTGCTGTTTACGCTCTCGAGTCAACTCGGCGCTGGTACAGCCTTCTGTAGGCAGAAAAAATATCGGATCGTAACCAAAACCTGCATCGCCTGCCGGGGATGCCGCAATTTCACCATGCCAGACACCATGGCATACCAAAGGGGTTGGGTCTTCCGCATGCCGCATATATACCAATACGCAGTGAAACTGGGCACCGCGCTGGCCGGCGGGTACCTGTTGCAAAGCTTGCAGCAATTTATCGATATTGTTTTTATCGGTCGCCGCTTCGCCGGCATAGCGGGCTGAATAAATACCGGGCGCGCCGCCCAATGCATCGACGGCTAAACCCGAGTCATCAGCTATCGCCGGCAAGCCGGTCGCCAGCGCCGCATGGCGGGCTTTTAAAATGGCATTTTCAATAAAGCTCAGACCGGTTTCGTCTGCATCTGTTACGCCAAGCTCGGCTTGGGGCACTATACGTAACTGCAATGGCGCCAACAGCTGCGATAGCTCAGCAACCTTACCCTTATTGCTGGTGGCCAGCACAATTTTATCAGTCATAATTTATCATTCATAAACAGAGGCTTAATCTACGTAAAAGGTTTGAGCAAAGGTCAGCTGTTGTGTGTCGTTACCGCTGCCAATTGTAATGGTGAAATTAAAGCGTTGTTCATGCCGAAATGGCAACTGTGCCAGATAATAGACGGCAGCGCCTTCAACCACTTCAGTAAATTCCAGGCTACGCTGGCGGCCCTGCAAGTCTTTGGCTACGCCAGAGATGCTTACTTTTTTCGCTTGTTGCGAGGCGTTATCCAGCACGGAAATATTAATAATGCCATTGTATTTACTGCGCTGTAGTTTGTACTGCTGGGCAATTTCAGGGGTTAACAGCGGGGCGGGGAACGCAATATAATGCACATCCCAGTTACCCAGTTGTTTTTTCTGCTCGGCGCCAAGGTTAAAGCTCAGGCTGCAGCTAAGCAGTAGTAACAGGAATAAGCGTTTCATAAGCCACCTTCAATATGTCGGGGTTGACGGTTAAGTATAGTGGGTTAACTGTCTGCCAGCAGGTTTTTCAGCAGTAGCGGTAACTGTTTGGGTGCCATAACCAGCACTGTCTTATGCCGGCTCAGTTCACCTTTTTCAATTACCACAGCCGATTTTGCTACCTTAAAACTTTTTGCCAGAAACCCCAGTAAATGCGCATTGGCCTTGCCATCGACCGGTGGTGCGGTGATGGCGATTTTAATTGCATCACCGTATTCGCCTATCCAGTCGTCACGGCTGGCCTTAGGTTGAAGATACAGTTTTAAGCGGATATCTGTACCGCTGCGGCTGACGGCGGTCAAATGCCGGGGAACCAGCCGCTAAACAGAATATTTAAAAACTGCAGGCCGATTAGCACCACTAATACCGATAAGTCCAGCCCGCCCAGCGGCGGCAGTATGCGCCGGATAGGCCGGAGCAAGGGTTCTGTCAGCTGATGCATCACCAACTCTACCGGGCTGCGGCCCTGGCTGAACCAGCTAAGTAACGCACGGATCACCAGGATCCAAAATAGTAACGTAAATGCTTCTTTGACCAGCATAATCAGCGCGAATATGACACTGGGTAACAGGGCGACCTGACCTACCTGCAGCAGCTGCAATATTACCAGCTTGGTTAAGACGACCGCGTAAGCCAGCAGCAGCGTGGCGGTGTCCAGACTGCCGATGCTGGGAATAATTTTGCGCAGCGGCAGCACCAGCGGATTTGTAGCTTTAACTACAAACTGGCTGAATGGATTATAAAAGTCGGCCCGCACCAATTGCAGCCATAAGCGCAGAATAACCACCATCAGATAAAGATTAAACGCGGTATCGATAAGAAACAGCATCGCTTGCATCAGACTCTCCGGATAAAAGGAATTACAAACTCTGCGCCATTTCCTGCGCACGCTTAATGGCAGCATACATGGCATCTGAAACCATTTTTTCAAGCCCCTGGCTGGCAAAAGTCGTTACGGCCGCATGGGTCGTGCCACCTTTTGATGTAACCTGAGCCCGCAGATCGGCAAAGCTGTGCTCACTGTCTAATGCCATAGTCGCTGCCCCCAGTGCTGTTTGCGCGACCATTTTTTTCGCTTCTGTTGCGTTAAAGCCCAGTTGCTCTGCTACCTGCTGCATTGCTTGCATAAAAAAGAAAAAGTACGCCGGCGAACTACCTGTCACGGCAATAACGTGGTCAATTTGCGCTTCGCTGTCGAGCCAAACGTTCATACCAGTGCCACTGAACATATGATCGACAAAGGCTTTTTCATAGTTAGAGCACGCAGTTGGAAATAACCCGGTTACGCCCAACCCGACTAACGATGGTGTATTCGGCATCGCCCGTACCAGCCGGATATCGCCCAGCCATTGTTGGTAGCGGGCAGTGGTAATGCCGGCAGCCAGCGTAACAAACAGTTTTTCACTGCACTCCGGCGCGGCGGCAATGATATTGGCACAGACGTCCTGCATCATCTGCGGTTTTACCGCCAGTACAATGACATCGGCTTTTTTAACCGCTTCTATGTTGTCAAGCGTGGTGTGAATGCCAAAGTCGGCCGCCAGCGCGGTCAGCTTGGGTTGGCTGCGGTTAGCGGCAATAATATTTTCTGCCGGGTAGCCAGCGTTTACCATTGCAGCAATTACGCAACGGGCCATATTACCGGCACCAATAAAGGCGACCATATTGTCATTCATCTGTTTATTCATTCCTGTTTATAATCTCTAGCACCAAAAATCGCGGTGCCTAATCGTATCATAGTTGCGCCAGATGTCAGAGCCAGCGGCCAGTCTTCTGACATACCCATCGACAACTCGCTGGCCTGCGGGTACTGCTGTTGCAACTGGGCAGACAGTTGCTGCATTTTAGCAAATGCCTCGTCGCCGGTACCCGCTGCGGGTATCGCCATTAAACCACACAGCATAAGCTTTGGCAGGGCACTTACTGCCTGCGCCAGGGCCGGCAATTCAGCGGGGTTTATGCCGGCTTTAGTGGCCTCATTGCTGATATTAATTTGCAGCAGCACTTTTAACGGCGGCAAGCTTGGCGGGCGCTGCATCGACAGGCGCTCGGCAATCTTTAGCCGGTCTACGCTGTGTACCCAATGGGCATGTTCGGCCACCAGCCGGGTTTTATTTGACTGCAGTGGGCCAATAAAATGCCAGATAATGTCGTCATATTGATGTAACTGCTGGGCTTTTTCAGCCAGTTCCTGCGGGTAATTCTCGGCAAAATGCCGCTGTCCAGCCTGGTAGGCAGCAACAATATCTGCCACAGGCTTGGTTTTACTGACCGCTAACAGTTGCACCTTGTCGGTCGGGATAGACAACAAGCGGCATTTTTCGCTCAGGTTGTGATAGGCGAGGCTCAGTTGTTCTGCTATGTTATTCATATTAATTGGCAAAGTGGAGTAAAAGTTGTCATGGATATTACCGAATTATTAGCCTTTAGTGTGCAGCATAAAGCGTCAGATTTACACCTTTCTGCCGGTGTGCCGCCACTTATCCGCGTTGATGGTGACGTACGTAAATTGAATATTCCGCCGCTGTCGCATAAAGAAGTACATGCATTAGTGTACGAGATTATGACCGACAAGCAGCGTAAAGAATATGAAGAGCATCTTGAATCTGACTTTTCTTTTGAAGTGCCAAATTTAGCCCGTTTCCGGGTTAACGCCTTTGTTCAAAACCGCGGGGCGGCGGCGGTGTTTCGTACTATCCCAAGTGAAGTGTTGACGCTGGACGATTTGGGTGCACCGGATATTTTCAAAACTATTTCTGAAAACCCACGTGGTTTAGTACTGGTTACCGGGCCTACCGGTTCTGGTAAAAGTACGACACTGGCGGCAATGATTGATTACATCAATACGATGCGGCACGACCATATTCTGACAATTGAAGATCCGATAGAATTTGTGCACAACAACAAATCCTGCTTAATTAACCAGCGTGAAGTGCACCGTGATACCCACAGCTTTAGCAATGCACTACGCTCGGCACTGCGTGAAGACCCTGATGTCATACTGGTAGGTGAATTACGTGATTTAGAAACCATTCGCTTAGCGATGACCGCGGCAGAAACCGGTCACCTGGTATTTGGTACCTTGCACACCACGTCAGCGCCAAAAACTATTGACCGGATTATCGACGTGTTCCCCGGCGAAGAAAAAGACATGGTGCGGTCGATGTTGTCTGAATCGCTGCGTGCCGTTATTTCGCAAACCCTGTTAAAGAAAGTTGGCGGTGGCCGTATTGCGGCGCATGAAATTATGGTCGGTTTGCCAGCCATTCGTAACCTGATCCGCGAAGACAAAATAGCCCAGATGTACTCGGTTATTCAGACCGGCGCCGCACACGGTATGCAAACGATGGATC
Source organism: Rheinheimera sp. (assembly GCA_041618685.1). Lineage (GTDB taxonomy): Bacteria > Pseudomonadota > Gammaproteobacteria > Enterobacterales > Alteromonadaceae > Alishewanella. The sequence continues at coordinate 1,751 of JBFKFH010000183.1, read as the reverse complement.
AGTGTCTGCTGAACTTAGTAAACCGTGGTTTGGTGTCGCAAAAAGATGCGGCAGCCAAAGCGCAAGACAAGAACACCTTCGGCGCCATGGGCAGGATGTAAACCGCTATGCAGCTAGATGATTTTCTTGAAAAAATGGTCGCTGAAAAGGCGTCTGATATGTTTGTTACCGCCGGCATGCCGGTGGCAGCAAAAATTAATGGTGAGTTACTGCCGATTGACGACACGCCGTTAACCGATGCCGGCTCGCTAAAACTGGTGCTGTCAGCGATGAATGACAAGCAGCAGCAGGAATTTATGACCAGCAAAGAATGTAACTTTGCAATTGCCAATGAAGCCGGCCGCTTTCGTGTCTCGGCATTCTGGCAGCGCGACTGTGCTGGTATGGTTGTGCGGCGCATTGTAACCAAAATTCCCAATGTGGACGATTTAGGCCTGCCGCCGATCATGAAAGAAGTGATCATGTCCAAGCGCGGTCTGGTGCTGTTTGTTGGTGGTACAGGTACAGGTAAGTCAACCTCATTAGCGGCGCTGCTAGGTTACCGGAATAAAAACGCGAAAGGGCATATTCTGACGATTGAAGACCCTATCGAGTTTGTGCATGAACACCATAAAAGTCTAATTACCCAGCGTGAGGTCGGTATTGATACCGAGTCTTTCGAAGCTGCGCTGAAAAGCTCATTGCGTCAGGCGCCTGATGTGATACTAATTGGTGAGATCCGCTCGCAGGACACCATGGAGTACGCATTGTCTTTTGCTGAAACCGGCCACCTGTGTATTGCCACCTTGCACGCCAACAATGCCAACCAGGCGATTGACCGTATTATGCACCTGGTACCCAAAGAAATGCACCAGAAGTTGCTGTTTGATTTGTCGTTGAATTTACGTGGCATAGTGGCACAACAATTAGTTCCCACCGCAGACGGCCAGGGCCGGATAGCCGCGATTGAAGTGTTGCTGAATTCGCCGTTAATTGCCGACCTTATCGCCCGTGGCGAAATGGGCGAAATTAAAGCGGTAATGACCAAATCACGTGAGCTTGGTATGCAAACCTTTGATCAGGCCTTGTATGACCTCTATCAGCAGGGTCGTATCAGTTACGCCGATGCAATCCATCACGCCGACTCACCAAATGATTTACGCCTGATGATAAAACTGCGCAGTGGGGATACCAAAGGCGCCGGCTTCTTATCCGGAGTTACCATTGAAGGCTTTGAAAAAAGCGACGATTAATATTGAGCACTGTAAAGCGAGGCCAGTATGAGCATTACGCATATCATGACCCACCGTAACCGGTTGGTAACGACCATGGCGGATGCCAGCCTGGCCTCATTGCGGGAAGTCTTTTCACAGGCAAAATTTCAGCATGTGCCGGTAACAGACAACAGTAACCGCCTGGTCGGTATCGTGTCAGTAAAAGACTATTTTCGTGAGCTAAGCCCGGTTATGGACGCCGCGTCTGAACCCGCACTCAATTTGTTTGTACGCAGCCGCAAGGTGCATCAGGTGATGGTTGCGCCGGTGATCAGCATTACCGAGTCGACCAGTATCAAACAAGCTGCTGCCCTGTTACTACAACACAATATCAGCTGCCTGCCGGTGGTCGATGAGCATAAACACTTGCTTGGCTTGGTGTCATGGAAAGATATCTTACGGGCTGCACTGGGCAAACAGGCTGCGACAGGCGGCTAACGCGGTCAGCGTTTACTAATAATTCAGCTCCCACTACTAAACACTTCGGTTTAACACTGC
>JBFKFH010000182.1:0-6304 GCA_041618685.1 Rheinheimera sp. | reverse complement strand
TCACTGGCAGAAGTGATGATCATGAGTCAGAAATCCTCATTGGCGTTTGAAGCAACAGTTCAAGTACGGAATAAGCTGGTTGAAGCTTATAAAGAAATCATGTCGATGCCGGTGTAATGAAGGAGTAAGTTGTGGCTGAAAATCAATCCACCGAGCTGACGCTGTCTGGTAACGACTACAACAGCGGCGAACAGCAGGAACAAAAACCCGGCTTTATCGGCTCCTTAGGCGGTATCGATCTGGTACGGCAGATCACCATGATCGTCGCGCTGACTATCTGTCTGGCTATCGCCATTCTGATTATTATGTGGGCCCGGCAACCGGAAATGCGGCCCTTGGGTAGCTTCGCCACGGAAGAGCTGATCCAAACCCTAGACCACCTTGATGCGCAGAAAATCGATTACAGCCTGGAAGGCAATGTGATTTATGTCGGCGAAGATCAGTTTCAAAGTGTCAAATTATCTCTGTCACGCGCCGGTTTGAGTAAAGAGCCGTCAAGCGGTACCGAGTTTTTGCTGCAGGACAGCGGTTTTGGCGTTAGCCAGCGGCTGGAAATGGAGCGGTTAAAGCACAGTCGTGAACAACAACTGGCGCGTACCATCGAAGCTTTGCAAAGTGTATCCAGAGCCCGAGTATTGTTGGCTATCCCGAAAGAAAATGTGTTTGCCCGGGTTGAAAAACAACCTTCAGCGACGGTGCTGGTAACGGCACGCAGCGGCACGGTGATCCGCGATAGTGAAGTGGATGCCATTGTCGATATCGTCGCCTCTGCGGTGCAGGGATTATCCCCATCTAAGGTCACGGTAACTGATCAGAATGGCCGTCTGCTAAATAGTGGCTCACAGGATGCCAGTTCAGCGCGAAGCCGCAAAGAATATGAACTGCAACGCACACGCGAGGACGAATACCGGCAAAAAGTCGATTCTATTTTAATGCCGGTACTGGGCTACGGTAACTATACCGCGCAGGTCGATTTACACATGGATTTCACTGCTACCGAGCAGACCCAGAAACGCTTTAACCCCGATTTGCCTGCCATTCGCAGCGAAATGACCATTGAAGAAAGCAGCGTCGGCGGCCTGAGTAGCGGTATTCCGGGGGCTCTGTCAAATCAGCCTCCGCTGAATTCGGCTATTCCTGAGCAGGCAACCGGCACTGGCGCGGCAAAACCTGTCGTGCCAGGTCGTAACCATAAAGAAGCAACCCGCAACTACGAGCTGGACACGACTGTAAGCCATATTTCACAGCAAAGCGGCGTGATCCGCCGGCTGAGTGTATCGGTTGCTATCGATTATGTTGCCGGTGAAAACGGAGAGCCGCAGCCACGGGCGCAGGCAGAATTGTCCAACATTCGACGCTTATTACAAGGCGGTATTGGCTTTGACGCGCAGCGCGGCGATATCATTGAAGTGATTTCCGTCCCCTTTATGAAAGATGTAGTAGCAGAGCCGAAGATCCCCGCGTTTTACGAGGAAGAATGGTTTTTGCGTGTCGTACGTCTGGCGATTGGCGGACTGATCATTATCGTGCTGATCCTGGCAATAGTGCGGCCAATGCTGAAAAAGCTGATATATCCAGAAGATACCAAGGATGCCTATGATGAGAACTCGTTATCCAGCGGTCTGGATTTGGGCGACGACACGATAGACATGTTAAACTCATCATTTGATGAAAATGCAGTAGGCTTTGCCGCAGACGGTACCTTAATGCTGCCTGATTTACACGGTGATGACGACTTATTACGCGCAGTTCGGGCTCTGGTGGCAAATGAGCCGGAACTATCCTCTCTGGTAGTGAAAAACTGGTTGGCTGAAGATGAGTAGCATAGAAGCGACAAAGCCTGCGTTTGATGTAGGTAAACTGGACGGTGTAGAGAAAGCTGCCATTTTATTGCTCAGCTTGTCAGAGGAAGATGCGGCGCAGATTTTAAAGCACCTTGAACCCAAGCAAGTGCAGAAGGTTGGCTTGGCTATGGCGCAAATGACCGATTTGAACCAAGCCAAAATCACTGCAGTGCACCGCTTGTTTATTGAGCAAATTCAGAACTTTAGTACCATTGGCTTCCAGAGTGAAGAGTTTATTAAACGTGCGCTGACGGCGGCATTGGGCGAAGAGAAAGCCGCCAATCTGATTGACCAAATTGTACTGGGTGGCGGCGCTAAAGGTTTGGATTCACTGAAATGGATGGATTCAAAACAGGTTGCCAATATTATTCGCAACGAGCACCCGCAAATTCAGACCATCGTGCTGTCATATCTGGAGCCGGAGCAATCGGCCGAAATTTTATCGCAGTTCCCGGAGAAAGTACGGCTGGATCTGACGATGCGAATTGCTAACTTAGAAGAAGTACAACCCGCCGCACTACAGGAGTTGAACGAAATTATGGAGAAACAGTTTGCAGGTCAGGCCGGTACGCAAACCGCGAAGATGGGTGGTTTAAAAGCCGCTGCAGATATCCTTAACTATATGGACACCAATATCGAAGGTCAGTTGATGGATTCTATCCGTGAGCATGACGAAGAAATGGCGCAGCAAATTCAGGATCTGATGTTTGTGTTTGAAAACCTGATTGATGTCGATGATCGCGGTATTCAAACGATATTGCGCGAAGTACAGCAAGACGTACTGATGAAAGCGCTAAAAGGCACTGACGAAAACTTAAAAGAGAAAATCTTTAAAAATATGTCGAAGCGGGCGGCTGAATTACTTCAGGATGACCTGGAAGCGATGGGACCGGTTCGCGTCAGTGATGTTGAAGCGGCACAAAAAGAAATACTGTCTACCGCACGGCGTTTATCTGATGCCGGTGAAATTATGCTCGGTGCCGGTGGTGGCGATGATTTCTTATAATTTAACCGGGACGGCCTATGAGCATTGATGCCTTTAAACATAAAAGGCCGTTTTCGCCAGACGATACGACGGAAGACTTGCTGCAACACTGGCAGACGCCGGATCTGACGCCAAAACAAAGCGATAATACCCGCACCAACGCACTGAATAAAACCCAGCCAGTGGCCAGAGCACAGCGGCCACTGGACGAGGAAGAGTTAACTGTCAAACCTTTGACAGCGGATGATATTGAACAGATCCGCCAGGCGGCTTATGACGAAGGTTTTGCGGAGGGGAAGGACGACGGCTTTAGCAAAGGCTATGCCGAAGGGCGAGAGCAAGGGCAGCAGGATGGCTTGGCTCAGGGCCTGGCGGAAGGTAAGAAACAGGGCTTAGCTGATGGAAAAACCGAACTGGATGAGCGCCTGGCCCAACTGACAACCTTGCTAGACCAGTTACAACGTCCGTTAGCCAATGTTGATGAGCAAGTACAGCAGCAATTGCTGCAACTGACTTTAGCCATGGCACAGGCAGTTATTGGTGTCGAAGTAAAAACCAACGATCAGGTAATTCTGCAGGCGCTATCAGAAGCCACTGCCGCCTTACCACTGGATGCATCAACCTTACTTATCAAACTGAACCCGGCTGATGTGGCTATTGTAGAGCAGTTTTACACTAAAGAAACGCTGACTGAGCGGGGCTGGCAGTTACGGGCAGAACCTGCCGTTGAACAAGGCGGTTGTCTGGTCGAGAGCAGTCGCTCCAGTGTTGACCGTTCGCTTTCACAGCGTGTGCAAAGCAGTCTGGAACATTTTCTGCAATTGCAGCAACACAGCGGGCAAGCTGATGCTGAGGAGTAACCATGGCCAGCAGTGACACGTTAAGCCGGTTTTTGCAGCAACAGCAGAACTATGTACACCCGTCTAAACCGGCGGTTGCCGGGCATTTAGTGCGGGTAGTCGGCTTAACGTTGGAGGCAATAGGCTGCAGCGCGGGTATTGGCCAGCCGTGCAGTGTCGAAACCGCGCGCGGCGATATTATGGCCGAAGTAGTTGGTTTCGCCAATGACCGTATATACCTGATGCCCAAAGATGATGTGTCAGGCGTGGTGCCGGGTGCCAAGGTGACGCCGTTGCTAAATTTTAAAGGCGTGCCGCTTAGCATGAATTTACTTGGCCGGGTGATTGATGGTGCCGGTGCGCCGTTAGACGGCAAAGGGCCCATCGCCGCACAACGATTTGGTGGCGCCAAGGGTAAACCCATTAATCCATTGCACCGCCGGCCAATTAAGCAGCCGCTCGATGTAGGGGTGCGTTCTATCAACAGCATTCTTACCGTGGGTAAAGGCCAGCGTATGGGCTTGTTTGCCGGTTCAGGTGTCGGCAAAAGTGTATTGCTGGGCATGATGACACGAGGTACCTCAGCCGATGTGATCGTGGTCGGCTTGGTTGGTGAGCGTGGTCGTGAAGTAAAAGAGTTTATCGATGAAATATTGGGTGACGAAGGTAAAGCCCGCTCAGTAGTTGTGGCAGCACCGGCCGACGTTTCCCCGTTAATGCGGTTAAAAGGCTGTGAAACTGCGGTACAGGTTGCCGAGTATTTTCGGGATCAGGGGCAGGATGTATTGCTGCTGATTGACTCTATTACCCGCTATGCCCAGGCTCAGCGGGAAATTGCGCTGGCAGTAGGAGAGCCGCCGGCAACGAAAGGCTACCCGCCTTCAGTCTTTGCCAAGTTGCCGGCACTGGTAGAGCGGGCAGGTAACGGCAGCGGTAGCCAGGGCTCTATCACAGCGTTTTATACTGTCTTATCCGAAGGTGATGATTTACAAGACCCGATTGCTGATGCATCCCGGGCCATTCTGGATGGCCACATCGTGCTGTCACGCACGCTGGCCGACGCCGGGCACTTTCCGGCGGTTGATGTCGAAAAGTCGATTAGCCGCGTAATGCCGGCTGTAACCAGCCCTGAGCATCAGCAAATGGCGCGTGCGGTAAAACAGCTATATTCCAGTTATCAGCAAAGCAAAGATCTGATCGCCATCGGGGCTTACGTCCGTGGCAGCGATCCGCAGCTGGATAAAGCCATTGGCATGATGCCGAACATAAACCGCTTTTTACAGCAGGGTATGCACGAGGTTGTCGCCTATGACGACAGTCTGCAATCGCTTGCCCAGTTAGTACCCGTGCCACGGAGTAACAACCTGTGATGAATCAGCGTTTTCATTTATTAATTAAAATTCAGCAGGAGCGGGAAGAAAAACTGCAGGCAAACTTTGTCACGGCGCAACAGTTTTACCTGCAAGCCGAACAGAAATATCAGGGGTTGGCCAATTATCGTACCGAATACATTCAGCAAAGCCAGCAACAAGGTAGCGCGGGTTTGCAAAGCAGGCAGTATAACCAGTTTGTCAACTTTATCGGCAAGTTAGATCAAGCCATCTCGCAGCAAGGCCGGGCGGTGCAGCAAGCCAAGCTGGCTGCAGAGCAGCGCAAGCAAAGCTGGCTTACTATGCAGAAAAAACGCAAAGCGTTAGAGTTACTGGTAGAGCGTAACAATATGGCAGAACTACAAAAACAACTGAAGAATGAGCAAAAAAACGCCGATGAATATAGCAGTCAGTTGTTTATGCGCCGACAGGCACAAAGGCTTGAGTAAAGCTGGCGCAAAAATTGAATGTAAAACATTAAACCGAGTTATAACGTTCGGCTGGCGACAGCTGACAGGCAGTTGCCGGAGCATGGGAGACAAGCATGACGCAGGGCGTACATTTATCAATGTTGATGACGGCGACAGATCCGGTGTCACAGGCTGATATTGCGTTGTCAGAGCCACACCCTGCCGGTCAGGGAATTAGCTTTGGCGACATTTTAGGCGACATAGTGCCACCGGCAAAAAACAGCCCCGGGCCGAAAACAATGCGGCAGCTCCCTGCCGGTATCAGCATGCTTAGTCAGGCGGTGTCACTGGCCGCCAAAGGTGAGCTAAGCGCAGAAGAGCAGGCAACGGCGGACGATTCACTGCTGAGCACCAGCTTACTGGGACAAATTGCGTTGTCAGATAAAGCCGCAGCCTTGCTGATGACGGCACAGAACCCGACACTGCAAGATGTTGATAGTACGGCTGCTACTCAGAATGCCGAGAATGCCGAGAGTGCCGCTAGTTCAGACAGCGAGGATACGCAGCTGGCTAGCACCGCAGTGCAAAGCAGTGCGGCAACACAGAGCAGTGCGGCAACACAAAGCAGTGCGACAGAGCTTGCGGATGCTGATGCCGCAGCAATTTCTGCTTCGCAGAAACATGCCGCAGCGCTGCTTGCAACACTAGCCGCTGACAACGGCAAAGACGCAGCGCCCGATAAACACCCCTCAAACATGCCAGCGACCGCTCAAGCGTTAGCGGATCAGGCTGCGACGGCAGAGCAGCTTGATGCAACCGCTTCAGGCAAGTTGCAGGCTGAGGCCGGGTTAACAAC
>JBFKFH010000181.1:0-6332 GCA_041618685.1 Rheinheimera sp. | reverse complement strand
TTACGTGCAGCCTGGTCTAAACCATTAATCTGGCTGGTTAAACGGTTTGATATCTGTAAACCGGCGGCATCGTCTGCTGCACTGTTGATGCGAAAACCTGACGATAAGCGTTTAAATGCCGTGTCTAACGAGTTACCTGAGTTAAACAACTGACGCTGAGCGTTTAGAGAAGAGGTATTAGTATTTACATATAAAGCCATGATATTGCTCCCGATAACTGTGCTGAATCGATAACACAGTTACTGATTTACTGTGTTCTCTGCCTGATACTTATTTATCGGAAGCGAACGGGGAAACTTGAATTTATTTTCAGAAAAACACTAAAAAAACTGCCGGATAACTGTATCCGGCGACATTTTTAGCGAATATAGTCGAACAAACTGACACCTGATACTTTAACAAAGGTGTTGGAAATGGCTTGCAGTGCAATTTCTTGCTTCGTTATTTCGGTCAGTGCCGCGGCATAATCTACTTCGGCTAAATCTGCCCGATACGTTTTGTTGTTAATGGTCAAATCTTCATTGGTGTTAAATACGCTATCTAACACATTCACCCGGCCACCAATAGACGACAAATAACTGTCAATATTAGACGCCGTAGCCGTTATCTGCGTCATGCTGTCGCTGATAGCTTCATTAAAATTAAAGCCCGAAACATTAGGGTCTTCCAGCGCAGTTATAAACTCGCCCAGTGTGGTTAAAATATTTTTCTTCTGTGGTGGCTGTAAGCTGAAGTCTACCTGCCCTGGCACTGCTGCGGCACCGCTGATAGTAATAGATAAACCTTTAAATGAAATAGCAGAATCCGGCGTAAAACTGCCGCTAACCGGCGGCACCAGTGCACTACCGTTGCGCTGGATCTCGTAGGTAGAAGGTGCCGTTAACACGACACTGTAATCATTATTCGCCGGGGTCTGCGAATCATAATTGTTGCGGTAAAACGCATCAAACTGGCTTTGGTTTTCTACCGCCACCGTCGCATTGGTCGCACCGCCGGCACTTATCACCGCTGCGGTCGTTTTATAGCGCGCATTTACGCTTTCAAACACAAACTTGCCACTGTCATTGCCGGGTAGCGCTATGGTCGGTGAAATTTGTAATGCTTTTTGGCCGTCGTCACCCTGAAATTCGTACACACCGGTCGCCGCGTTAAATTGGTAACTCTGCACCTTGTCCTGAAACCCAGAGAAAATGTAACCGCCTTCGGCGTTTCGGCTGTTCATCAGATCCAATAGCTCGGTCTGAATATTCCTGATTTCCTGCGCGACAGCTCGCCGCTCTTCGATGGTATAAGCACCATTGCCGGATGCAATGCTAAGCACGCTCGCCCGGTCGATGGAGGTGCGCATATTGGTAAGAATAGTTTCTTCCAGTGCCAGGTTATTTTTTAGCAATATACTGTTGCTCTGAAACTGCGCGACCTGCTCCAGATTTTGATCTAAGCCCAATACTTTGGCCGACGCAGCAGGGTCGTCAGCGGGTGTCAGAATACGCGTTTGCTTGGTTAACTGATCCTGCGCCCGGTTCATTTTATTCTGCGTATTTAAAATGCCATCCAACCCGGCATTAAATTTCATATTAAATGAAAGTCTCATCGTTACCTCACCGCCGCTAATAAGGTGTCAAACACTGTTTGTGATGTGGAAATGATTTTTGCCGCCGCCGCATAGGTTTGTTGAAAACGGACCAGATTCGAGGCTTCTTCATCCAGACTGACGCCCGATAGCGACTCATACCAGGCCGTGGTTTGATCAAGCAGCGCTTTAGTTGCCGCTTCACCATTACGCGCCTGACTGGTTCTTTCACCAATCAAACTGACCATTTCGCCATAGCTTTTGTTAAAGCTGGTTGAATTTGCCCCGCCCGGCACTGACAGCGGGTTAAGCCGGGTAGTATCGGCCGTTTGCAATGCCGATAAGTTCAGCCCGTTGCGGTTGTCATTAAAACCACCATCATTAAAGCTGATGGTAAAGCTGTCACCAATTTTGGGCACGCCGGTAACCGAAAAATCAAACCCAACATTGACGCCGGCCTGAGCAAACACGTCCTGATACTGATTAGAGCCAAATGCGGCAGTTGCCACCGGATTGCCCAGGTTATCAACAATTTCAAAGGTATCCGTGCCGGTGTAAGTCATGGTCCAGGGCCCATTAACCAGACCCGAAGGCGAGCCAAAACCATAGGCTGGCAGCACTGCTGGTGTGGTATCTGTAACCTGCAGCTTTTCAACTTGCGCATTACCCAGATTTGTTACCCTAAGCTCAGTACGAACCGGTGACGCTAATGCAATATCTTCCGGCCGGGTGGTTGCCATCGTCAGTGTGCGAGAGGCATTGCTGGCAGGCTTTAGCTCAAACCTGTCACCAACTGCCGGTGCGCCTGACAGCGTAATCTCCAAGCCATACAGATCGCCGCCGGCGTCTGCAGAATTAATCGTCGCAGGATACGCGCCAATAGCCACTACTTTATCCGTTCCGGCAATAACCTTACCTTGAGAGTCCAAAGCCTGAACTCGCACGCCTCCGGCTTCAACCGTCAGCAAAAAATCGTTTGGTGGTAAGCTGGCGCCTTTTCCGGCTTCAATGGTCAGGTTTACCGCACCGGTACCGGTGTTGCCGCTAAAGGCAAAGCCGCTGCTGACAGGTAAATTAAACAGATCACCACCAATTTTACCGTTCAGATCCATACCTAAACGGTTTTGGCTATTCATTGCATCTGTCATTGACAGGGCCAGTTGCCCCAGTCGGTTTTGAGTGGGTACCAAAATGTCGTCCTGAAACGACAACAGACCACCAATTTTGCCGCCCACTTTGTCGATATCGATATCACGTATGACGGTTGATTTTGACGACAACTGTAGTTGCAATTCGCGCTTTGATGGGTCCGGCTCACCGCGTAGTGACATCAGACTGAAGTCGCCACGCTCTACCACCAGCGATTGCCCGGTGGCAAGGAACACTAACTTTTCACCGTTCTGGGCGTCCAGTGTTCTGATTTCAACCATTTCAGATAACTTTTGGATAGCCAGGTCGCGTTTATCTAGCATGTCCAGCGGAACAGGCCGGCTGGCACCGCTGCCGAACGAGGCAATCTCTATATTCAGGCTGGATATTTGTTTAATCAGTGCATTGGCTTCGCTGGTATAAATATCCAGTTGCTGATTAACAAAATTCTCTTGGTCCAGCACTAACGATGACAGCGTGTTAAAGCGGTCAAGCAATGCCTGTGAACTGCCGATGATGAGTTGGCGGTTCGCTAATGTAGCGGGTTCATTATTGGCAACCTGGATTTGTTTAAATAAGTTGGTGATGCCGGTGGCAATACTGTTCTCTGCACTGGAAAACAGTGCATCAACCCGATTGGCTTCGGAGACATACTGCTTAGAATAGTTGTAGTTGGAGGTGTCACGACGCAGCTGTTTTAGCGTAAATTCGCTGACCAGTCGCTCTGTCGTGCCCTTACCCACACCAAGCCCCATGCCCTGCGATTCAAATTCGGTACGCTGGCGCACATAGCCTTCAGTGTTGATATTGGCAATGTTGTTACTGGTCGTGTTGAGCAAGGTACTGTTAGCCAGTATGGCCGAAGTTCCTATTCTCAATAAATTATCTGACATTGCTTTCTCCGCTAACGCCGCTACTTTGCGTCAATTAGGTTATTATTCGGCCGCGCCGGCTAATTCTTTAACGTCGCTGGCAGGTTCACGCGCGCTTTGCAACGCAGGGCTTTGATACACAGCCATAATTTTTTTCGCATAAGCCGGGTCTGTTGCATAGCCAGCAGCCTGTAATTGTTCAAAGTACGCCTTGGTATCACCGCTGGCGTTAACGGCATCCTGATAGCGCGGATTGTTTTTTATAAATTCGACATAATCCTGCAGGCTTTGCTCTGGCGACGCATAAGAACGGAATTTAGCTTGTTCTTTCTTGGCAATCCCGCCACGATATTCCAGTGTATCAACTACCGCTGTATCGCCTTGCCAGCCATGATTGGCTTTAATACCAAACAGGTTAAAACTGTTTGTGCCCTGGGCAGTTTTAAACATTCGTTGCCCCCACCCTGTTTCCAGCGCGGCCTGTGCGACTAACGCCAGTGGATCTAACCCCAGCGTTTTTGCCGTCTGCCTGGCTGCTGGTAGCAAACTGCTGACAAACTCTGCCGGGCTGCTGACCTGCCAATTAACCGGTTGTGCGGCCATAGCCGGTGCGCCAGTGTCAGGCGCTGCCGTTTCACCTTCTGCCAGTGCGGTAACCGGTGGCAGCGATGGTGCTATTGGTTGCGGCTTTATGCTAACAGCAGGCAAAATCACCCTGGGCATAGCCAACACTTTATTGCTATCAGGCCGCTGCAGGCTGTGGCCCTGCTCTGCCGCTGTGGCTTTGTCTTTGCCACCAAGTGCCGGACTTAATTGCTGAACCAGCAAATCGGCCAGCCCCAGCGCGCCATTTTTTGACAACTCCGCAGCCATCTGACTGTCTTGCATGTCGCGGTAAAACTTGGTGGTTTGGCTGTTCATCATGCCATCCACTTCAAAGGCTTCATTGGCTTTGCGCATACTGCTGAGCAGCATACTGAAAAATATTGATTCGAACTGTTCTGCCGCCTGGCGCAATGCGCCAGCCTGATCTTTCTTTGCCCCACTACGAATTTGCTGCAGGCTGCCAAGATCATGATATGACATATTGTTCGGGCTCATGCTAGATCACCACCAATTCGCCATGAATAGCACCAGCTTCTTTTAGCGCTTCCAGAATAGCCATCAGGTCGCCAGGTGCGGCGCCCACTGCATTAACCGTCCGCACCAGATCATCCAGCGTCACGCCGGGATCAAACTTGAACATACGGGACTGATCTGGCCGCACATCGATAATGGTATTTTCTTCGATGGCAGTTTGCCCGTCAGCCAATGGATTCGGTTGCACCACGCGTGGGTTCTCGGCAATGGTTACCGTTAAGCCGCCATGCGTGACTGCTGCGGGGAACAAACGAACTTCTTTGCCGATAACAATAGTGCCGGTGCGGGAGTTAATAATAATTTTGGCGGAATGATCACCCGGCTCAAATGTCAGATTTTCCAATGTAGACAAATAGGATACGCGCTGACTAATGTCTCGCGGCGCACGCACCTGCACGGAGGTCGCATCCAGTGAATATGCGGTATCCGGCCCGATGAAATTATTGATAGCTTCAACCAGCCGCTTTGATGTCGTGAAATCTGAACGCTTCAGATTAAAGGTGATAAAGTCGTTTTGGGCGAACGGCGTAACAACTTCACGTTCTACCATAGCGCCATTAGGAACCCGGCCTACGGTTGGCGTATTAACAAGAATACGCGAGCCATCCAGCCCCTCTGCTCCAAGGCCGCTAACAATCAAGCTGCCTTGGGCAACAGCGTAAACGTTGCCGTCAAGACCGGTTAAAAAGGTTTGCATCAATGTACCACCACGCAAGCTTTTTGCGCTGCCTACTGACGAAACCGTGATGTCTAACGTCTGCCCTGGTTTAGCGAAGGCGGGTAATTCTGCATGCACAGCTACAGCGGCAACATTTTTAATCTGCGCTTTCATATTACCGGGTAAGGTAATACCAAAGTTACTTAGCATGGTACGAAAGCTCTGCTCTGTAAAAGGACTTTGCTCGCCGGTGCCTGGAAGCCCGACAACCAAACCATAACCCACCAGTTGGTTAGAACGTACACCTTCGACATCTGCCACATCTTTAATGCGGGCAGCATTAACCGGTATCGACAGCAGGCAAAACAGCATTACTGCAAACAAGTGTTTCATCAGTGCTCTCCTAAAAAGGCCACAACGGTCCGTTAAAAAACTGGCTTAACCAACCCGGCGACTGGCCGTTGTGATGAGATCCGGTTCCACTGTATTCAATACGGGCATTGGCGATTTTGGTCGACTCGACAGTATTATTTACATCAACGTCCTGCGAGCGGATGACGCCGGTCAAGCGGATATATTCCTTACCGGTATTCAGTGTCAGCCATTTTTCTCCGCGGATCACCAGATTGCCATTTTCCAACACCTGTAACACATTGACCGAGATATTCCCCACCAGGCTATTACTCTGGTCTGCTTTGGAGTCGCCTTTGTAGTCAGAGGTTGAATCGGCACCAAACTGCAGCACATTGCCAGCCACTGACACCGCCCGGCCACTCAGCCCGACCATCGGTTCAAACGAGGTTGAACTGTCCTTTTGCATTTCGGTTTTTGCTTTCTTACTGGCCTGCGTACTTTCACGCAGTACTACGGTGATAATATCGCCTTCGTGGCGCGCCTTATTATCAGAGTAAAGGCTGTTAGAATAACTTTGCGCAAACAG
>JBFKFH010000180.1:0-6337 GCA_041618685.1 Rheinheimera sp. | reverse complement strand
GGAGATTGCTTCATCCAGCGACATTGCCTGGTGAGATAAAGGATGCAATCTGCGGGTTTCACTGAAGCGCTTGATTAAACTGGCATGATCGGCATCGAGGTACAGAATGGTCAAATCCAGTTTTCTTGGTAAATACGACAGGATTTCAGCAAGCTCATCTGGGTCCTGCGGCAGGTTTCGCACATCGATACTGACGGCTACCCGCTCATACTGGCCCATGACAGTGGTGGCAAGGGTGGGTAACAGATTAACCGGGATATTATCCACGCAATAATAGCCCAGATCTTCCATAACCCGCAGCGCAACTGATTTACCCGAACCGGAACGGCCGCTGACGACCAGTAGTTTCATTTTGCCGTTTCCATCGAGTTGTATTCAAGCAGCAACTGATACAGCTGCTGGTTTGTTTCTGCATTGCGGATTTTTTTTGTTAATTCCTTCTGGCTAAGTAATTTAGCGATACCGGCCAATGTACTCAAGTGAGCCTGACATTGATCTTCCGGGATCAGAATGGCGCAAAAAATATCTACCGGCTGATTATCGATGGCATCAAAAGGGATGGCTTCTTTACTGACAACAAATACCAGTATTGGCTCAGTCACGCTTTTGAGTTTGCCGTGCGGGATCGCAATACCCCCGCCTATGCCGGTGGAGCCGAGTTTCTCCCGCGTCATCAGAGCTTCAAGAATACTGTATTCTGACATCTCAGGCAGTTGCTGGTGTGCTAACTCAGCAACATATTCCAGAATACGCTTCTTGCTATTAAAAAGAACTGCACTTTTTGTGCAGTTCTCAGCAAGCATTGAGGTTAAGTTCATCATTTCTTAATTAGTGTCGGGCTATTTTTTCTTTATGCTTAATGACCTGGCGATCGAGTTTATCTATCAGCTGGTCTATTGCGGCATACATATTTTCGTTTTCGGATACTGCGAACACTTCGCCGCCGTTTAAGTGCAGTTTGGCTTCAGCAATCTGCTTTAATTTTTCCACGTTTAGAATCACATGTACATTGTTTATATGATCAAAGTGCCGCTCTAGCTTTGCAAATTTACTGTCTACGTATTGTTTTAGGGCTGTTGTGATTTCAACATGGCGACCAGTTAGATTGATTTGCATAGACATATTCCTTATTTAGGCTTATTTACAACAAGGTCTTGCGTTGATTTGACGGCGGGATGTATAGAGATTCACGGTACTTGGCGATCGTGCGCCGCGCAACGTTAATACCCTGATCCAGCAGAATATCGGCCATCTTACTGTCACTAAGCGGTTTGGCCGGATTCTCCGCCGCCACTAGTTTCTTAATAAAAGCGCGAATTGCAGTGGATGAACATTCGCCACCGCTTTCTGTACTAACATGACTGGAAAAGAAGAATTTGAGTTCAAATATACCTCGTGGTGTGTGCATATACTTTTGCGTCGTTACACGTGAGATGGTGGACTCATGCATGCCAACCATTTCAGCAACATCATTTAGCACCATCGGCTTCATTGCTTCCTCACCGTGTTCAAAAAACGCCTGTTGCTGCTGTACAATGCAATTCGCTACCTTAAGCAGGGTCTCATTGCGACTTTCCAGGCTTTTCAGAAACCATTTTGCTTCCTGCAGATGAGAGCGGATAAACTGACTGTCAGCACTGCTTTTCGCAGTGCGCGACATCGCCGCATATTGCTGGTTAATCCTTACTTTGGGCATCGCATCGGGGTTTAGTTCAACCTGCCAACGGCCTTTTACCTTTAACACACTAACATCAGGAATAACATACTGCTGCTCTTCGCGAATCACGTCGGCACCCGGCCGCGGATTCAAACTATGGATTAGCCGCATCACTTCTTTTAACTCATCCTCTTTGAGTTTAGTCACGCGCATTAAAGAACGAAAGTCGCGATTAGCTAAAAATTCAGTGTGGTCTCGGATCATGCTTTGCGCAGCGGCAAGAAATGGCGTGTCTGGCGCAAACTGGCGCAGTTGCACTAATAGGCATTCCTGTACTGAGCGGGCACCAACACCTACCGGGTCGAAGAGCTGAATTCGTTTGATTACCGCTTCTACTTCGTCAGCTTCAATGTCATCTAAGCCAAGTGATTCAAGAATATCATCGCAACTGATAGTCAGCAGACCATTGTCGTCTATAGCCTCAATGATAATTTCTGCGATAGCACGATCAGTGTCTGAAAACGGCGTTAATTGCATTTGCCAGCGCAAATAATCTTGCAATGTTTCACTGGTCTCGCCTTGATAAACCTGATCTTCATCGGAACTGCCACTGCCAGCGCTCACGGGCGCAGCGCTGACCAGATCATCCCAATTGTTATCTAATGGCAGGTCTTCCTGAATGTTCTGCTCCGTCATGGCGTCGCTACTATCTGGCTCGACCGGATCATAGTTGTCATCCGCTGAAGGGTCAGATTCGGATGAAGGGCTATCGGCAGGTGTATTTTGCTCTTTTGACTCTGGCGTGAAGCTGTCGTAATCCTCTTCCGCCTCCAGCAGCGGGTTGGCATCCAGGGCTTCCTGAATTTCCTGCTGCAGCTCTATCGTCGACAGTTGTAACAGGCGTATGGCCTGTTGTAACTGTGGCGTCATGGTTAGCTGCTGTCCTAAGCGAAGTTGCAAAGAGGGCTTCATCTACTTCTACCGTTCTCCTGAATGACACGCTGAGATTATTGTTGCTAACTATAGCCTGAATTGCTCACCGAGGTATACATCACGCACTTTTTGATTTGCCAGAACTTCTTGTGGCGGACCTGATGCAATCAATTCGCCATGGCTGACAATGTAGGCTACCTCGCAAACATCAAGGGTTTCGCGCACGTTATGATCGGTGATCAATACCCCGATACCACGCTGGCATAAATGCTGAATAATCTTTTTTATATCAAGAACGGATATCGGGTCCACGCCGGCAAATGGCTCATCCAGCAGAATAAAAGCCGGATTGGCGGCAAGAGCCCTGGCTATTTCGACCCTACGACGCTCTCCGCCCGACAAGCTCATGCCCAGGCTGTGCTTGATATGGCCAATGTGGAATTCTTCGAGCAAATCGTCCGCGATTTCTTCACGTTGGGTATTACTGAGCTCTTTGCGGGTCTGTAATATTGCCAGAAGATTGTCGTGCACCGTCAATTTACGGAATATTGAGCTTTCCTGTGGCAAATACCCGATGCCCTGCCGCGCGCGCGCATGGATAGGGTCAAAAGTAATATCTTTGTCGTTCAGAACGATGTGTCCTTTGTCTGAGGGGACCAGTCCGACAATCATATAAAAGGTAGTGGTTTTTCCGGCGCCATTGGGGCCCAATAGTCCAACAATCTGGCCGGCATTCACTTCCAGGCTAACATCTTTTACTACCTGTCGGCCTTTATAGCTTTTTGCCAGATGCGACACGACTAACTTCATGGGTTATTTTTTTCCTCTGGCGTAAAGATCGTAGTAACACGTTTAGATTCATTACTTTCCGCACTAAGTTGTTGCTTTTCGACGTTGTATCTAATTACCGATGCTTTAACAACGCTACCACTTTGCGCAAGCTCAGCATCACCACTTAAGGTTAACGTACGATTGGACGGTTCATAGCGCATTTCGCTGGCTTTTGCAGTGACTGGCTGACCGTCAGCCAGTAGCTGAGAATAACTAACCGGGCTGCCGGTGGCTATATAAATCTCTTTACCTTTACCTGCTGTTGCATTGATCTCCAGCTGGTCAGCTTTCATCTGTAATGAGCCCTGCGTAATCAGCACATTATTGCGATAAGTCAGCACGTTTTCAGCTACCGAGACCAGGTTGTCCGCGTCTATCTGTATCTGCTGGGTGTAGTCGGGCTGTGCTGCCATAACGGTTGCACTGCTAAACAGTAAAGAGAAAATAAAACTATTCTTCATTGCGGTATACCGTTTGTTCATGTTGTAACAACTGGAAGGTTTTCTTAGTTAAATCAGCCTGTAAACCGCTGCCTTTAATGTAAAACCCTTTGCCTTGAATTAGTACTGGCTGATCATTTTGCAATTTATTATCGGGAAATAGCATTTCCAACGTTTCTGTTTCAATACGTTCGATCAATTCATTTTGCAGCAAATTATTGATGCTAACCTGTTGCTCAAGGATGACTTTATCCTGTGGGAACCATACAGCATATTGGCTGCTGGCTTGCCAGCTGGCTTTGTGTTCTTCGTTATACAGGGTATATACCGGCTTTTCAAACTGAGTAAAACCAAGCAACTCAAAATGCTCAAGCCGCTGCGCGCTAACAGTATCGACAAGGTAACCATCAGCACCGAAAAGTCTGCGTGTTATATTTTGTGCAACGTAATCTGGTAACAGCTCCTGATCAGTTTGCAGCGCATCTTTGTTGTCTGCCGGTTCGAACCAGAGGTATGCCGCTGTTGCCGTCAATAGAATAACAATGAAAACCAGCAGTTTTCTCATGTGCTGCTTCCGCTAAATAGCCCAAATTTCTGTTGGCTGATTAATATCAAATCGCACAATTCCCGCACCGCGCCGTAACCGCCATTAATACTAGTGCAGTAGTGCGCTTGTTGCAGCAGATATGGATGAGCATCGCCAACCGCAACCGCCAATCCGCAATGTTGCATCACAGCCCAGTCAGCTAAATCATCGCCGATATAGGCAATATTTTCTGGCAGAAGTTGCAGCCGTTGCTGCAAATCGGCAAACGCAGCTAATTTATTTTCCTGTCCCTGGTAAATATAAGGCACGGTGAGTGAGGTCATACGCTGTTGCACAATGGTAGAATTACGGCCAGTAATAACGGCAACTTCAACTCCAGCTTGACGCAGCGCCTTGATACCATAGCCATCACGGGTGTGAAAGGCTTTTAACTCTTCGCCATTGTTGCCCAGGTAGATACGACCATCTGAAAAAACGCCGTCGACGTCACAAATTAATAATTTTATTGCACTGGCTTTTAGCAGTATGTCAGAAGAGACTGCCTGGTACAGCTGATTAAATAAAGACATGCTATAACACTCCGGCACGCAGCAGATCGTGCATATTCATTGCTCCAACTGGTCTGGAATCCGCATCAGTTATAATCAGACCATTGATCTTTTTCTGCTGCATAATCTGCAGAGCCTCTGCTGCCAGCATCTGTCCATTCGCGGTAATACAATGCCGGGTCATTACTTCAGCTATCAAACTGCTGTGTATATCGTAACGTTGATCTAAAATACGGCGTAAATCGCCATCGGTGAATATACCCGCCATGCAGCCGTGGTCATCAACAATCGCAGTCATGCCGAGGCCTTTTTTCGAAATCTCCAGTAACGCATCTTTTATCGTTGCATGCTGCGGTACAAGCGGTATCTGCTCTCCGCTGTGCATAATGTCTTCCAGGCGTAGCAATAGTTTGCGGCCTAAACTGCCGCCAGGATGTGACAGGGCAAAATCATCTGCTGAGAAACCTCTGGCTTCCAGTAACGAGACAGCGAGCGCATCTCCCATTGCCAGCGTTGCTGTTGTACTTGCTGTTGGAGCCAGTCCAAGCGGACAAGCTTCCTGCTCTACCTTAACGCATAAGTGCGCGTCTGCCAGCTTAGCAAGCGTCGAGTCAGCATTGCCGGTCATCGTGATCAATTTAATCCCTAATCGTTTAATCACCGGAATAATAGTAAGGACTTCGGCTGTTTCGCCTGAGTTGGAAATGGCAATAACCACATCTTCGACTGACAGCATACCCAGATCGCCATGACTGGCTTCGCCAGGGTGGACGAAAAATGCCGGTGTACCGGTTGATGCAAGGGTCGCCGCTATTTTGCTACCGATATGGCCAGACTTACCCATGCCGGTCACAATGGTTTTTCCTTTGCTATCGAAAATCAACTGGCAGGCCAGATTAAAATCGTCATTCAGGTATTGTTTTAACTGGGCCACAGCTGCAGCTTCAATTTGCAGCACTTCTGCTGCACGGATCCGAAAGTCAGTTGTCATGATGTATCCCGCTGGTCAGCGCGTGAATGTATTAAACAATAAGTATTGATAGCCAATAAACCCGCTTAGCAGCAATACGCCCTCTGTCCGGTTTATACGTTGCACTTTACCCAGTCGCACAGACATCAATAGCATGATAACGGTGGCCGCTATCATCACATAGCTATCCCGGCTGCCAGCCATGGGATCTAAATTATCCGGGCCAATGACGGCGCCAAGTCCCAGCACGGCGAGAATATTGAAGATGTTTGAACCGATAATATTACCCAATGCCAGATCATCTTCACCTTTGAGAATACCGATGATACTGGCAGCCAGCTCGGGCAGGCTGGTGCCAATAGCAATAATGGTCAAGCCTATCACTAAGTCACTCAAGCCGGCATAGCGCGC
>JBFKFH010000179.1:0-6355 GCA_041618685.1 Rheinheimera sp. | reverse complement strand
GGCCAGTAGTACAGCACAAGCACTGGTTAGCACCATGCTGATTTCAAATAAAAAAGACAGCGACACCGTAAACCTCGTTTACACCCATGCAGAGCGCAAATCGTAAACATTGTTTACGATTCAGGCAAGCTAAATATATAAACCTATATATATCAGTAACTAAGTTTATTACTGGAAAAGTGGTAAGCATCTTGCTGTACTTAGCCTACAACCTGTAGCAGAAGAGTCCGGTATGAATAGTAGTGTGTTAGTTGGCGAAATGTTAGCGCTTGGCGTAATGATTGCGGTCGCGCTGATGCCCGCCTTATGCGGCCATTTGTGGCACAAGGAGCGCTAATATGGAACTGGATGCCGCGCTACTCTCACGGTTACAATTTGCCTTTACCATCACTTTCCATATTATTTTTCCGTCTATCACCATCGGCCTTGCTACGTTGATCGCTATCTGGGAGGGGCTGTGGCTGAAAACCGGCAACCCGCTGTATTTGCAACTGGCGAAGTTCTGGATTAAGCCTTTTGCTATCACGTTCGGTATGGGGGTGGTATCCGGCATTGTTTTATCATATGAATTTGGTACTAACTTTGCTGAATTTTCCCGTCTTACCGGTGCGGTACTTGGGCCTTTAATGGCGTACGAAGTGCTGACAGCCTTTTTCCTTGAAGCCGGCTTTCTGGGCGTTATGCTGTTCGGCTGGCAACGGGTTGGTGCCAAATTGCACTTCACCGCCACGGTTGTCGTCGCTGTTGGCACCTGGATCTCGTCATTCTGGATCATTGCGGCAAACTCATGGATGCACACGCCAGCCGGACACATTATCGTGGACGGTGTATTTCAGGTCGAAAACTGGTGGCAGGTTATCTTTAATCCCTCGATGCCGTACCGGCTGAGCCATATGTTACTGGCAGCATTCATTACCGCTAGCTTTGTCGTGTTGGCAACCAGTGCCTGGCAACTGCGGCGCGACCCGGCTTGTGCGATGGCGCGCAAGGGCTTGTCTATGACGCTATGGCTGGCATTAGTGCTTACTCCGCTACAGGCCTTTGTCGGTGACTTACATGGCTTGAATGTCAAACAGCACCAGCCGGTAAAACTGGCCGCGATGGAAGGTATCTGGCCCGAACGGGAAGCCGGCGCGCCGCTGCTGCTGTTTGCCATACCCGATAGTAAAGCAGAGAAAAATCATTTTGAGATTGGTATTCCCAAATTAGCCAGCCTGATCCTAACCCATCAGGCTGATGGTGAGCTGCAAGGGCTCAAAGCGGTGCCTGCCGACGAGCGGCCCAATGTCGCTATGGTGTTTTTCTCATTTCGCCTTATGGTTGGGTTGGGTGTACTGATGATACTGGTCGCACTACTTGGCACCTATTTGCGCTGGCGGGGCCGGCTGTATCAAAGCCGCTGGTTTTTAACCGGCTGCAGTTACCTGGCACCAACTGGCGTGCTTGCCGTACTGGCGGGTTGGTATGTCGTAGAAACCGGCCGTCAGCCGTGGCTGGTGCAGGGCCTAATCCGCACGGTCGATGTGGTGTCGCCCTTGCCGGCAGAACGGGTACTGTTTTCACTGACCTTATTTGTCCTGACCTACAGTGTGTTGTTTGCCGTGTACCTGTATTTTATGCGCAAGCTTATCGTCAAAGGGCCTCCGCCACTGGCGCAACTACAACAGCATTTAATTGGCGTCAAAGCGGCTGGCTATGCCGCGGCACTGACTCAACAACTGAATTCAAAACAGGAGCAACACTAATGGAACTGCAGCTTGGCTTACCGCTGTTTTATTTTTTGCTACTGGGTTTTGCCATTCTGATGTATGTGCTGCTGGATGGCTTCGACTTGGGGATCGGCATTTTGTATCCATGGTTTAATACCGATGCCGAGCACGACCATTTAATGCGATCGATCTCTCACGTATGGGACGGCAACGAAACCTGGCTGGTGTTTGGTGGTGTGATCCTGTTCGGTGCATTTCCATTGGCCTATGCCAGCATCGCATCACTTTTTTACCTGCCGATTATGCTCATGCTGATTGGACTGATTTTCCGCGGTGTTGCATTTGAATATCGCTTTAAATCCCATCGCTCTAAAGTCTGGTGGAACCGGGCCTTTGCTATGGGTTCCAGCCTGGCCGCATTTTGTCAGGGTTTAATGCTGGGGGTATTGGTGCAAGGCGTAGATGGCCGCGATATCGCCTTATCCAGTCTGCAGTGGCTAACCCCCTTTAGCCTGTTTACCGGCCTGGCGGTAATGGCAGGCTATGCCCTGCTGGCCTGCACCTACCTAACGATGAAAAGCCGGGGTGAAGTGCAGCAAAAAGCAGCCCGCTACGGCCAACGCTTACTGCTGTTTGTCATGTTGGCAATGTTACTGGTGAGCTTATGGACGCTATATGTGCAGCCCGAAATCCGCAGCCGTTGGTTTGGTGGTCTGTACAGCCTGGTGTTAATGCTGCTGCCACTGCTGGCTATCCTGGCAGCCCGGCTACTGTTTCGTGACCTGGGTCGGGTACAGCGTCAGTTTGCGGCTGACGCCGCTATTAACCACCGGCATGAAAGCCGCCCATTCTGGTTAGCCGCCAGCTTATTTTTACTGGCCTTTGCCGGCCTGGTAGTAGGGCTGTTTCCATACTTGCTGCCGCGTCAAATCAGCTTTTATGCTGCGGCTGCGCCTGATACCAGCTTAACGTTTATGCTGCCTGGCGTAATGATCTTTGTACCGTTAATTCTGGCCTATACGTTGTGGGGCTACCATATCTTTCGCGGCAAAGTAGAAGATTATCAGGAGGGATATTAAATGCACAAAACTGGCAAGCGACGCTGGCTCTGGTTTATCACATTATATCTTGCCGGTGTTGCCGCCCTGACAGCCGTTGCTGCTTTACTTAAAGCAGCAATAGGCCTGCTGTAAAACCGTTAGAGCGTATTTTTCTGCAAATACTGTAAAAAGCTATCAGCTGGTAAGGGTTTGCTAAAATGGTAACCTTGGCCATACAAGCAGCCTAAATCAAGCAGTTCCGCCTGATGCTCTGCCGTTTCAACCCCCTCCGCCACCAGTTCTATCTGCATTGACTGCCCCAGCGAGATAATCGTTTTGACGATTTCAAAATCGTTTTTATCAATCAGCATATCTTTGACAAACGACATATCAATTTTCAGAACATCCACTTTAAAGCGTTTCAGATAAGCCAGGCTGGAATAACCAGTGCCAAAATCATCAATTGAGATACGAATACCCAAGGTTCTGAATTGCTGCAGTATTTCTGCCGTACGCTGGGCGTCCTGAATTAACGCGGTTTCTGTTACTTCCAGCTCCAGCAGCTGCGGCGCCAGGTGAAACTCGTGTAGCAAATGCTCTATTAACCCCACCAGACTGTTGTCAGCAAATTGCGCGGCAGCAATATTGACCGAAAACGGCAAGGTGATTCCGGCCTGTTGCCAACGCGCCGCCTGTTCGCAGGATTTAATCAGCACCGCCCGGCCTAACGGCACAATAAGCCCGGTTTCTTCTGCCAACGGAATAAACTCTGCCGGCGGCACCAGTTTGCCATCTTCCGAGCGCATTCTGACCAGCGCCTCGGCGCCAATAATCCGGCCATCGGCCAGCGCAACCTTGGGCTGAAAGTGGACTTCCAGTCGCTCATGCTCTATCGCTGCCCGTAAGCTTTGCTCCTGCTGGTGACGCTGCAGCATGCGTTGCCCCAGTTCATCGGAGAAGAAGCAGTAGCGGCTGCGGCCTTCTTGCTTTGCCTTAAACAGCGCAACGTCGGCATGGCGCAACAGTTCGTCGGCACTTTTGGCATCGGCAGGATATAAGCTGATGCCCATACTTAACGACATACCGTACTTTTTACCTTCTATCTCAAACGGCTGTCGCATCAGCCGGCTGATATTTTGCGCCAAAACACTAATTTGCTCGATATGCAAAATATCCGGGCAAACCAGCACGAATTCGTCACCACCAATGCGGGCTAAGGTATGCTCCGGGTCCAGCACTGCCTGTAATCGTTTTACCATCTGTATTAGCAGTTCATCGCCTTGCTGATGCCCCAGTGAGTCGTTCAGGTACTTAAACTGGTCGATATCGATAAGCATAATACCGACGATACGCTCTACGGTGCCCGCCATACGACACGCCTGGTGAATGCGGTCATTAAGTAAAAGCCGGTTAGGCAAGCCGGTAAGTTGATCATGATTGGCCAAAAAGCTCATTTTAAGCGCCAGTGCCCTGGCCTGACTGACGTCATGAAACACAATAATAGCGCCGATGATATCGTCATTTATATCAAAAATCGGCGCAGCAGAGTCTTCAATCGCGATGGCTTCAGCAGAATTACAGTTTACCAATTCACAATTAAGCGCCATGGCGACAATGCGTTTTTCTGATAACGCCAACAGCACCGGATTTGTACGCAACTCACGGCTATCGGCATCCCGCAGTTGCATCACTTCTGTGATAGGTTTCCCCACAGCGGCAGCCTGCTGCCAGCCTGTCATTTGTTCTGCTATCGGGTTCATAAAGGTCACAAAACCCGAGGTATCGGTGGCAATTACTGCATCGCCAATCGAGTTAAGCGTAACCTGCAAGCGTTGTTTATCTGCAAACACCTGTTGCTTACCAAGCTGCAATGCTTTGGTTTGCTGTTGCAGCATTAAGTGATTACTTACCCGTAAACGGCAAATCGCCCGGTTAAACGGCCGGCCAATAAAATCGACCGCGCCAAACGACAACGAATTATATTCAAACTCAGCTTCGGTATGGGCTGAAATAAAAATAACCGAGATACCGCTGGTCAGCGGGTTATTTTTCAGCTGCTTACATACGTCAAAACCGCTGAGATTGGGCATTTCAATATCCAGCAGTACAACGTCGGGTTGCAACTCAAGCGCCTTATCAAAGGCCTCAGTACTGTCGACAACAAAATACACGTCGGCTAAATCTTCTAATATATCGGTCAGCAGTGTTACGTTAGCCACTTCGTCGTCAACAATTAAAATAACCTGTTTTGCTCCCACTACTTGCTCCATACCTTTTCACACTCTCCTTAGTTACCCATCTTGGTTATAGTGTAGCTGCCAGGTAAAATCTGTATGAAAATAAAATAAATGTCGAGGGAAATATGATAAAACGATGGAAAAATGCTTTACTGTTAACAACTTCGCTTTAACAAGGGCCTTATAAGTGTCTGTGATCAACCGAGCAAAATTGACCGCTGTGCTGCAAATGTCACAGCAACATCAGGCACAGCTGTTGCAAATGATAAACACTATGCTGGACGGTGTAGAACAGACTATTGAACAAATACAGCTGAATGTACAACAGCAGCAACGACCTGAGCTGCAACAAACTCTGCATAAAATCCGTGGTGGGTACGCTACCCTGGGTGCCGAAAAGCTGGCGCTGGCAAGCAAAGCGCTGGAGCAAATGCTGGAAAATAATCTACCCTTTAGCGATGCGGATACGGCAGAATTTATCTCCCTTTACCGGCAAACCTGTGCTGAAATGCGCACCGAAATTGCACTGTACCAGCAAGATAGCACACCACAACAGCAGCCGCTTAACATCAACCGGTTGTATACTATGCTGATGCAGCATGATATGCAGGCCTGTCAGCTGGTGCAATCAAGCCAAAATCAACTGAGCAAAGTATTAGCGCCGTCTGCGGTAGCCAGCTTTACTCAGCACGTTGCGGCGTTAGAGTTTGCCAGTGCGGCCCGGATGCTGGAACCCCATTTAACTTCAAATCGCAGGATACCGTAACGCAATGTCAGTAGCATTTCCCAGTAACAAGTCTAATTTGCGCCGCTTGCTGTGGTCTTTGTGGTTGCCGGCAAGCTTACTGCTACTTGGTTATGGCATTGCCAGCCACTATACCGGCGAGCAGGAACTGCAACAGCAACAACGCATTCAACTGGAGGTTCAGCAACGTTTAGCCCAAATCGCTGAAGGGGTGCGGGAAAAAGTCACACTGTATCAGTATGGCCTGCGCGCTACACGGGGGGCGGTAATGACAGTGACACCCGAGCGATTTAATTACCAGCTGATGCAAACATATACCCAAAGCCGTGATTACACCGTGGAATTTCCCGGTGCCCGTGGTTTTGGTTTAATCCGCTTTGTAAAACCCGATGAAACAGCTACTTTCTTGCAACGCATGGCAGCAGAGCGGCCAGACTATGCCTTTACCATTAAACAGCTGACCCCTCATACAGACAGCAAGTTTGTTATTGTCTATATCGAGCCAGAACAACGCAATGATCAAGCGGTTGGGCTCGATATAGGCTCAGAGCAGATGCGGCGAAAGGCGGCGCTGAATGCAGCATTAAACAATGATGTCCGGTTGACTGCGCCTATTACGCTGGT
>JBFKFH010000178.1:0-6509 GCA_041618685.1 Rheinheimera sp. | reverse complement strand
GCCGGGGCTTCGTCGCGCGCTATAGCAAACATTTGCTTTTCATCTACCGGCAGTGCCTGATATTCAGCAATGATTTGATATAACCAAATTTCGCTGTCCCACTCTAGTTGCTGCTGGGCCAGGTAATCCAGCGCGCTGAGCCTGCCACCGTGGTCGATAACCTTAAGATAAAAGTTTTCCACATCGGTTTTCAATGCCTGTTGCCGGGCGGCGATAGCTTCATCCTGCCATTGCTCGGCAAAACTGGCAGCCGGCGTGTCGGACAGCTGCACCGCTTTATGCCGGGGCAAAGCGCGAACCATTTCAGCCAATATCTGCCGTTCGCTGGCTTTGTCCAGTGCTATTGCCGCCTGAGGTGTAATTGCCGCGGCCAGATTAAACAACGCCGGTAATTCACTGCGGTTCGGGTAGTCGGCCGGTTGATACTTCGGGTGCTGGCGTAAAAACGCCGCCATATTGGTAATAAGTAACGACCGCGCCTGTTGCTGGCGGAATTTGGCCAATAGTTCTACCAGGCGTTTTTGCACTTCCAGCAAGCTGCTGTGGTGCGAGCTAAGCTGGCTTTGCAGCTGACTGACCAATAATTTGCGCAAATGGCTATTACCTTCGGCCAACTCAATCAGTTCACTGAAATCCAGCAAATCCAGGCCATCAAGCAAGCGACGTAATTGTTTTTGCGCCCGCTCGTTTTCGCGGATTTTGTCATCCAGGCTGGCAACAAAGCCGAAATCACTGTTTAAGCGGTGCCACAGGCTGTCTATTGCCTCTTCAAACTGGCCGCTTAAATCGTGCACATGCTCGGTTAAGCGCTGCAATTGCAGCTCGGCTACGCTGTAATCGCCCTTGTACTGCGCGTCGCGGTAAGCCTGCACCCGGTTACGGATTTGCTCCAGCTTTTGTGCCACATCGGCGTTAATCTGACGGCGGTTTTCATCGGCTACCATGCTGGCAATCAGCTCGCTGACCAATGGCCGCAGCGCCAAAGGCTGCTGCTCATCCGGCCGCCATAAAATGCGCGCCGCCAGCAGCTTTTTCAGCGCAGCTTCGCTAAAAACCGTTTCATCGATATAACCATCCAGATAACCCTGCATCAGCGCTTTGTGGTGTTTACCCAGCAACGCTAGTCGCTCGGCGCCAATGGTGAACAGGTTAGAAGCTGTCGCGGTGTCAGTGCTAACCATCAGAGCAACGCCTCCTGCGAAGGTGTGTCCTCTACCGGTAAGTGTTCTTCATCGCGGATAAAGCGGATCACGTCAATCAGGTAGTCAATTTTGCCGGTAACGATGTAGTACTGCCGGTCGTGGTGCGGCTGCAGCAGGTAACCATGCTCTTTTAAACGGCGGAAAATCAGCTTTACCTGATTATCCAGCGCGTCACTCTGGCTGTTGAAAAACCGGTCTGCGGCCAGTTGATTCAGGCGTTGGCGCAGGCTTTGGTTGTCTTCGGTTCGCAGCACAAATTCCTGTAGCTTTATCGTATCGCCGGCAGTTAAAGCGCTGTCGCGGCCCAGGGTTTCCTGCACCAACTGTAACCACTCCAATAGCGGCAGCAATGACTGCACGGTGAGCGCAAACTGGCTGCTTAACTGCTCACGCGCGGCTTTGTTTAGTTCGTGATAACCCAGAAAATACACGCTGTTGTCGTCATTGCTGACTAAGCGCCGGTTTAGCGGGCGCAGGTAGTGGTTAATCTCGTGCTGGGTTTGTTCACTACTCAGATGGCGAAAACCGTCTTCATCGCTGATCTGGCAAATAAAATCACCGGCCAGCAGGCGCTCCAGTAAAGGTCCGTGTTGTAACATCAGCTCGCCTCCTGCTGTTTGCTGGCCAACCGCTCGGCCAAACGGCTAACTTTAGGTTGAATGCGTTTTAACTGGCGCTTCGCCGGATCTTGCTGGCTGGGTTCAATTAAATAGCGGTGCGAGAACAGCATCAGTACATCTGACTCCGGGTTAGGGAAGGCGCCAACAATGACAATATTGTTGCTGCTACAGGCAGCAAACAGCTTTTCAACGTTGTGATAGGCCAGGGTGCCAATTTCATCAATTGGCCAGTGAATGGCCACCTTGGCTTCGCCACGCAGTAAACGGGTAAAGGCAAGTAAGTACTTACATAAAATCAGGTACGCCATACCATGGCTGGACGATTCCAGCAGCTGACGGTCATTTTTAATCACCAGTTCAGAGCCGCCCTCGCTTAAATGCAGCTCTAAACGCAGCAATGACTCAATGCTGTATTGCTCATCTGAGCGCAGCAGTTCTACCACGTCAGCCAGTGCATTCAGGTATTGCTCAGATGGCAACGCTTTACCTGAAGCCCCCCAGTCGTCATACAGCTTGGCAAAATGTTTTAACGGCTGCCAGAAGCCCAGCTCGTCAATGGTCGATAGAATACGCACTTCAGATTTGCTGATACCTTCGAGCACCAAATCGTCAGCTACCGCTTCACTTAAGCGCCGGCTTTGCAGCGCTATTCGGCGGTTAATATCACTGAATACGGTAAAGAACTTTTTCAGGTCGCCACCAATATTCTCGCCCATTTCCAGCAGTTGCTGCTGGGCATCTTTTAAAATTTGCAGCAAACGTTGCAAAATAGGCAGCTGCTGCCGCTTGCCGGCGTGTTCCGGCAGCAGTCGCTGCTCATGCTGCAGCCGGTCTAAAAACTCCGGCCCGGCATCTTTACTCAGCATGGTTTCAAACTGCTCCAGCGCGGTTTTTAATGCGCTGTCTAGCTTGCTGCGTTGCTCCAGTGCCTCATTGGCCCGCGCCAACCTTTCGATAATGTCAGCTGAAGCGGCCAGTGCGGCCGGGCGAACATCGGCCAGATATAGCTCGTTAAAACGGGCAATTACCGGGCGTAACTGCGCCAGCAGCTGCTCAGCCTGGCTCATCAACTCCTGCTGCTGACGTTTTTGCTCATCGAGCTTTTTCTGATTAGCGCTGTAGTCGGCTTTTTGCTGTTCCAGTGCCTGTTTTACACTGCGCAGCTGTTGTTTTAAGTCGGTTTCTTTTGCCAGCAGTTCAGGGCGCAGCTGTTGCCAATCCAGTGCGATAAATTTTTGCCAGCCGGTCAGTTCATCCTGACGGGCTTCTACTGCTTTGATGTCTGTTTTTAACTGCTCTTGCTTTTGTTTCAGTTCGGTTAAACGGCGTGGATCGATACCTTTGGCCGATAACTCTTCATTAAACGCCTGCTGCAACTCTTTGATCTGATTTTTATTATCGTCGCGTTTATGCTCGAGCTGGCGTTCGAGCTCGTCGATTTGCTCGTCAAACACCTGCAGCTCGGCCTGCCAGTCGGCTTTATGCTCCAGTTTCTGGCTGTTATGGTCGGCTTTAAGCGCCTGTAAATCGGCGTCTTGCTGCTGTTTGAGTTTATCCAGTTGCTGCTGCTGTGCTGCCAACTCGGCTTTAACACCCGCCTGACGCTTCGCCGCCAGCTCACGCTGTTGTGCCTGCAGCCGGTTACGCGCATCGCGGGCGTAATCTATATTTTGCTCGTACTGTGTCAGCTGCCACTGCGCCTGCTCCAGCTGGGCACGGCTTAATTCGGCCTGTTCATGCGC
This sequence comes from Rheinheimera sp., assembly GCA_041618685.1. GTDB lineage: Bacteria > Pseudomonadota > Gammaproteobacteria > Enterobacterales > Alteromonadaceae > Alishewanella. The sequence continues at coordinate 2,945 of JBFKFH010000178.1, read as the reverse complement.
CAGCTGCAGCGCTTTTTCGGCCTGCGCCTTAGTTGCCGTCGCCTCTGCCAGTTGTTGCTCTGCCGCCGCGATGCCATGGCGTATTGCCGCTTCATCCTGGGCATAGTGCGGGGTGTCAATCACCGTCAGCTCTAGTTGCAGGCCATAAAGGCTATCGCTCAGCTGGGCGAGATGCGGTTGTAAATCCTGCCGCTCAAGTAAGCGCTCGTCCAGCACCTTGCCCAGTTTTTGCTCCCAGCCGTTATAGTGCAAGCGCAGAAAATGACGCAAACTGCCCTGCTCCGGCGTGAGCTGGCGATGCAGTTGCTGCAACTGTTGCTCGGCGCTGTGCAGCGCTTTACGGCTAAGTTCCAGTTGCTGATCGGCATTATCACGTGCCATCCGCGCCTGCTGATGCTGCTGTTGCAATTGCTGCAGTTGCCGCCCTTGCTGCTGAGCCTGTTGCTGCGCCTGTTCTAACCGCAGCTCAGCGCTGCGCTGCGCTTCAAGCTCAGCTTCTGTCAGGCTGGACGCGGCCAGCTGGCTTTGCAATACCGCAATGCTGCTACTGATACTGGTTAATTGCCCGCTAAACTGCTGCTGCGCCTGTTGCAAGCGGCTTTGAAACGCCTGCTCCAGCGTGGCCAGTTTGTTGTCTTGCTGTTCGCGGGTGGCATCTTTTTGCTGTTGCAGCTGACGGGCCTTAGCCCGGTGCTGCTCGCTTAAGCGGTTAAAGGCTTCAGCCAGTTTGATTTTACGTTGTTCCAGCTGGCGCTCTAAATCGCCGTGCAGCTCTACCATCAGCTGGTATTGTTCTACTGTTTCTTCCAGCTGCTCGCGCCATAGCGGCAGTGCGTCACTGTCACGCTGCAGCTTTGGCATATCTTTGTTGTCATAGTCATCATAACGTTGCTGCAACTGATCTAAGCGGGCACTGGTTTCGTGCAGATCGGCCTCAGCTTTCGCCAGCTGGCCGTTCAGCTCAAGTTGCTGCTGGCTAAACTGCTCTTTTAAGTTTTGTAGCTGGCCGCGCAACGCATTTACCTGCTGCTCAGCATCTGCCTTGCGCAGCTTTTGTGTGCTTTCGTCCTGCTGTAATAACGGCAATAACGCCGCTAACTGTGCTTCGCTGGCGTCAAGCTGCTGCGCCAGTTGGTTTAAGCGTTCAAAATCATGCTGCAGCTTGTCCAGCCGCATCGACTGGCGCATTTGTTGGATCCACTCCCGTGCCTTGGTGTTTTTCACCTTGGTAGTGGGCAAGCTGACACCGTCTTCTTCGAAGATGGCCGCCAGCATCGCTTTTAGCGTGTCCATTTTGCCTTCTTTGGCGTGTACAGCGCTAACCAGCTTTTCAATATGGCGTAGTTTATGGCCGCTGCTAACCAGGCTAAAACTGGCCGCCAACCGGCGCAGTTTTACGCTGTCTGCATTATTACCGCGCAGTGCGGCGGCGTCGTTTTGAATAATGCTGCGATACTCGCTGGTTGCGCTTATTTTTGCTGATACCTGCACCTCAGGCCGGCTGCGCATACTGGCTGCCCAGTCGCTGTAGCTCATGGCTTTTACGCCGTCACTGCTTTGGGTCAGGTAAAAATCACTCTGATAAGGTGCGCCGACAAAGCGATACTCCACGCCGCCATCACTTTTACGCGTTAATACCACCTGGCACACGGCGCCGTCTTCGCGCTGATATTCATAAATCAGGTAGCTGTTAGAAAACGGCAGATAAAACTCGTCAAATTTTTTGCGGGTTTTTGGTACAACCCGGTTTGGCTGCTCGCCATAAAATACCGGCACCAGACGCTGCAGCGTGGTTTTGCCCGAAGCATTGGTACCGCAAATATTGGTGTGCTGATCAAGCTGTAATTCCACCACTCCCGGCAGATGAGTGTGCAGCAGCACAATACGGAGTAATTGAGACATAGCGCTTCCAGTCGGCCGCGCCAAATATAATTTTTAAGAGGGGCGCGGCAGGTATCAAATAGTGCTGGTTATTATCCATGGAATGGCGTTAAACGCCAGTATAACGTTGCTGAGCAAAATTGCGCACAGCTAAAAAGTGCAAGCTGCCCATCATCATTGACAGCAATAGCATAATCGCAAGCAGCTAACTATTTATCTGTCGGCGACTGTTCTGTCGCGGTTTGAAGGTTTAACGCATAATTATCAAATGCCACTTCTAAGCGCCGACCCAAAATCCTTAAATCAATCGGCTTAGCGATGTAATCATCTGCACCGCTGGCAAATGCAATATCAATCGACAAAGAGTCAGTTAAACCCGTTAACATATAAATTGGCACCTTTTTATAGGCTGGCATCGCCCTAATCTGCTTACATAGGGAAAACCCATCCACCTCCGGCAAGCAAACATCAATTAAAAATAGCTGCACCTGAACCTGCTGTAATATCTGTACAGCCTTACCAACGCTTGTTGCGCTATGAACAATAAAGCCTCTACTTTCAAGGCAAGCTTTCAACGCGAACAACGTGACCGAGTCATCGTCGACAACTAAAATATTTCGCATAGCTTCGAGCTCCACACTGAAGTGAGTTTTAGAGTCTAATGTTGTATCCATAATGCTTACCTCGCAGGTTGTAATAGCGCAACCAAATTTGTGTGGATGCTTGCTTGTTAAAGAAGGCACTTTGGTTGGTTAATGCTCTTGATGCTGGCCACGTTCAAGCAGAAAAAAACTGACATCTTCTTTTGGCGCTGCAGAACCAATCAAACGATTCAGTACTAAATCAAGCTGCATCTGCAGTTTAGACAGCGGCACCTTCGACATTGCACCGACTACCTGCGCCAGCATATTTTCATTAAAGTTGATGTCATCAGCAATTTTGCACTCCCACCATCCGTCAGAATAGAGCACTAGCCTCGCCCTTGGCGCCAGAATAAACGTCGACTCTTCAAACTCCGCACTGCCAGATAGACCTATCGGTACTCCATCTGAACCTAAGCGGGT
>JBFKFH010000177.1:0-6566 GCA_041618685.1 Rheinheimera sp. | reverse complement strand
GGTTGAACTGTCCTTTTGCATTTCGGTTTTTGCTTTCTTACTGGCCTGCGTACTTTCACGCAGTACTACGGTGATAATATCGCCTTCGTGGCGCGCCTTATTATCAGAGTAAAGGCTGTTAGAATAACTTTGCGCAAACAGTGAACCGCTTTGCACCAAGGGCCGTGATGGCGGCTCAGGCACCAGCGGAGCAAAATACGGATCATCCGCTTTAGGCTCGTCTAAAGATGCACAAGCCGAAACCAACAGCACACAGCATAAGCCTATAAAAGTACGCAACATAATGCCTCCGGTTACAGCTGCTGAATTGCGGTGCCCAGCATCTGGTCAACGGCCGAGATCACTTTTGAGTTCATCTCATACACGCGCTGACTTTCGATAAGATTCACCAGCTCTTCAGTTACATTAACGTTAGAGGTTTCAAGGGCCCCCTGCACAATAATGCCTAAGCCTTCCAGCCCGGGAATACCTTGTACCGGGTCGCCACTGGCGCCGGTTTCACGAAACAGGTTCTGACCGATAGGTTCAAGACCGGCCGGATTAATAAAGTTCGTTACCGTTAACTGCCCCAGTACCGCGGGTTCGCCCTGGCCCGGCAACTGCACCGATACCTGGCCATCCTGCGCCACGGTAATACTCTGTGCATCAGGTGGTACCACAATATTCGGCTGTACCTGATAACCGGCGCCCGAGGTTACCAAGCTGCCTTCATCATCTACGGTAAACTGACCATTGCGGCTATATGATGTGGTACCGTCTGGCATCAGGATCTCAAAAAAACCATGGCCCTGGATCATCATATCCAGGCTATTGTCCGTGGTAAGCATATTGCCCTGAGTAAAGTTCTTTTGTGTTGCCACAACCTTGGTACCGGCACCTATCATCAGACCATTAGGCAACTCGGTGTTTTGTGAAGAGGCGCCACCAGGCTGATTAACATTCTGGTACAGCAAGTCTTCAAAAATCGCCCGGCTTTTCTTAAAACCGACAGTACTGGCGTTTGCCAGGTTGTTGGAAATTACCGAGATATCGCGCTGCTTAGCGTCTAAACCGGTTTTACTTATCCATAAAGCTGGATGCATACTTGCCTCCCGGGCCGAAGCCCCGTTATTCGTTTATTAGCCAACTATTCTGAGTAACTGATTCTGTTGCCGATCCATTTCTTCAGCGCTTTTCATCATTTTCACTTGCAGTTCAAACTGGCGCTGCAGGCTTATCATGTAAGTCATTTCGCCAACCGCATTCACATTACTGGTTTCAATGGCACCGCTTAGCAAGCTGACATTAATGCTGGCGTCGGCAATCTGACCATCCTTGCGCCGGAATAAACCATCATTGCCTTTTTCCATTTCGCTGTTCAGCGGGCGCACCAACTTAATTCGGCCAGCGACGACCATCGCATCGCCCGGTGCGCCTTGTGGCAAAACACTAACGGTGCCATCCTGAGCAATCTCAACCTTGGCCAACGGCACAGGCAGCTGGATTGGACCATTGTCCCCCATAACCGGCAGGCCGGACGCCGTCTCCAACATACCCTGGGCACTAATTTGCAGGTTGCCACCACGGTTATACGCTTCGTTGCCATCGGGAGCCTGTACGGCTACCCAACCATCACCCTGCACCGCAACATCCAGTTCACGCTCAGTAAGAATTATCGAGCCGGCGTCAAAGTTTTGACCTGGCTGTTCGGTCAACGAAAATACGCGGCTGGGTAAGCCCTCACCAAAGGCTTGCATCGCCCTGGCTTGTTCGAAATCTGCTTTAAATCCTGCCGTGCCCGTGTTGGCAAGGTTATTGGCCCGCACCGATATGCCATGCATATTCTCTTTGGCACCACTCATTGCGATATATAACAGATGGTCCATAACGTACTCCGTTAACTGTCTCTGTAGCGAACAACTTTCTCTGTAGCTACTTAAGCAAAATTGGTGCCACTAACTGAGGTAAGTACACAAGCGCTTGGTAAAACGCGCAGAAGAGGGATATTCTTGGGAACCGATAAATAAAAACACCACCGCTAAGGGTGGTGTTTTTGCTCTGTGCTGCGCTATTAGCGGATTTGTAGCACTGTTTGTTGTAAGGTACTGTTAACTTCCAGTGCCCTGGAGTTCGCCTGAAAGTTACGCTGCGCACTAATCAGGTCAACTAATTCCGTCGTCAGGTTTACGTTGGATTGCTCCAGTGCAGACGCATTGACCGAACCAAAGGTACCGGTATTCGCCTGGCCGCCTATTGGCTCGCCAGAAGTAATACTTTGCTTCCATGACGTATTGCCCACCTGCTTTAACCCCTGCACATTAGCAAACCGCACCATTGCGACCTGGGATAAGTAAGATGAATCGCCGTTACTATAGCTGGCCAGTACCCGGCCAAAGGCATCAATGTCTACACCGGTAAGGTTACCAACGGTAGTACCATCCTGGCTAAGATTGGTAACATCAAACGTCGACGCATATTGCGTGGGTACTTTTACACCGGACGCATCACGGAAATTTACCACCACATCGGTCGCGAACTGCGCGCCGTTGGTCAGGTAACCATTCGCCGGATTATTCAGTGTCGCAAATGGCAGGGTTACCGTTGGCACCGGTGGAGTAACAAAGTTACCACTGGAGTCAAAAACCAGGTTGTCGCCTTGCAGTGGCGCGCCGGTCACATTATCCCATACCACAAAGGTTTCCCACTCGGCGTTGGCCGGTGGCGCTGTGGTGGTTTTACGAAAATAGGAAGTCAGCGTGTGTGACTCGCCCAGACTGTCATACACCGTAACCGACGTGGAATGGTTATATGTTGCCCGGTCTGTTGGGTCAAACGCCACGCCATCTGTCGCCAGCTCACGTGAGTCCAGGTTCATGCTAAGAAACCCATTATTTGTTGCTCGCGGCGCACCGGCAGACGTTGGGATAGAAATAGGTGATGTGGTGCTTAAGCTCACCGACTGGTTATCACCGGTCACCGGATCCACGGCAAAGCCCTGCAAAAAATTGCCGTTGTTGTCGACAATAAAATTATCTTTATTAAGTTTAAACGCCCCAGAACGGGTGTAGGTTAAATCCTGAGATTGCAAATCAGGCGTCAGGGCAAAGAAGCCTTCGCCGGTTATCGCCAAATCCAGCGAGTTATTAGTAAATTGCAATGAGCCCTGGCTGAACTGCTGTGCGACTGTCGACGTGGCGACACCATCACCTACTTTTGTCCGGCCCGAGGCGAAAATCGATGTGGCGTATACATCTGCAAATTCGGCACGTGACTCTTTAAAACCGGTGGTATTGACGTTGGCAATATTATTCGCCGTGGTATCTAAATCTTTTTGTGCGGCGGCCAGGCCGCTTAATGCGATATTAAAACTCATGATTCACCTCAGCTCGCTGTTAACTGTAAGATACTTCTAAAACATTACTAAATTTCACTGCACCTAATCCAAGCAGGTTAAGTGTGATGCCACCACCGGTGCCATTCATGCTAACGCTACCCACTGGCGTATAGACATTAACCGGCAAACTGGCTGTTTTACCGTCGGTATAGCTAACATCTACTTTGATTTTGTAAACGCCTGCCGGCATAGCTTCGTTATCGGCATTGGTGCCATCCCAGACAAAATCATTTTTGCCGGTTTTCGGATTTTCCACACTGAAACTGCGCACCAGTTCCCCTTTTTCGTTCTCTATGCGCACTTTCATCATCGTGGCAGCCTTATCAAGCTCTATCGTGCCGCGGGATAACGTCTCGCCGGTAAACACAATTTTGTCAGATTGCGTCAGCACACTGCGCCCGACTAAAGATGACGCCTGCAATGCCTGATTAGACGTCATGCTTTCGGCAAAACCTTGAAAGCTTTTGTTCAAAGAGCCAATGCCATCAGCCATCGTAAAGTTGGTCATTTGCGCAATCATCTGATCATTTTCAACCGGCTTGGTCGGGTCCTGAAACGCCAACTGCTGCGTCAGCAAGGCAAAGAAATCTTCCTGCGTCAGGGCACCATCATTTCTTTGTGGCACCTTCTTGGCGTTATCCCAATACATGCCATCTAAGGCTGAATTGTTGTTCACTGAGTTAGTCATTCGTTAAACCCCTAGTTGTTCTGACCCAGGCGCAGCGTCCGCATTACCATTTGTTTAGCGGCATCAGCAGTCTGAACATTGGTTTCATATGAGCGCGAAGCTGAAATCATGTTCGCCATCTCTTCCATTACATTGATATTCGGTTTGTAGATATAACCATTTTCATCCGCCAGCGGATGATTCGGTGCATACTCAACATTCAGTGGCGCATCAGACTCAACAATGCCCAATACCTGCACGCCAACACTGGCATCGCCTTGCAGGCGTTTTGCCTCTGACAGCTCGGCGGCAAATATCGGATGACGCCCACGATAGGTTTGTTCAACGCTGCTGCTAACGCTGTTGGCATTCGCAATGTTACTGGCCGTTGTGTTCATTCGCACTGACTGAGCTGTCATGCCGCTGCCGGCTATATCAAAGATTTTGTACGCGCTCATCGTTATTGTCCTCCGCCGGTTAGTGCTTTTTTAAGGCCACTGATACGGGCATTAAGAAACGTCATACTGGCCTGATACTCCAGACTGTTCTGCATAAACGCATTACGTTCACGGTGAATATCGACGCTATTGCCGTCGCCGGTATCAGGCTGATCCGAGTTGCGAAATTTGGTTTCATGCCGGGTTGCAGTGGAAATGTCAAAATGCTGTTCGTGAGTTCGACGCATAGTGCCGGATTGTCTGGCCTTGGCATTATTTAACGCCTGCTGAAAGTCCAGATCTTTGGCTTTATAACCGGGCGTGTCTGCGTTAGCGATATTTTCCGCCAACACCTGTGCCCGCCGATCACGAACCAGCATGGCTTCAGGGTGCATGCCAAATGCTTTTTCAAAACTGATTGCCATTTTTTTGCCACCTGTTAATTAGCGATGGCAATTCAAATGCAAAACTCGGGCCAGAACGTACTTAAGTGGGATGTATCAGGATTTTTTGCGGTAAATGATGCCCGGATTGCAGCGCAGCATCTCGAAATCATGATTCTGGCTGGACAAAGACTCCGACGCGCCAAGAAATAAAAAGCCACGCGGGTTCAGTGATTGGGCAAACTGGCGGATAATTTTTGCCTTAACATCGGCAGAGAAATAAATCAGAACATTGCGGCAAAATATAATGTCGAACTTCCCCAGCAAGGTATAGCTGTCAAGTAAGTTCAGATGGCGAAAGCTGACATTCTTACGTACCGGGTCTTTTACCCGCATCATGCCTTTTCCACTGTCTGCAAAAAACTTCGTTCGCCGCTCGGGTGACAGCCCGCGCGACAACGCTAAACCGTCGTATTCGCCGCGCTGACAATGCTCCAGCATCGTATTAGATATGTCTGTTCCCAGCACATGCACACCAAGACTAAAGGCTGCCGGCCGGCTTTGTTGATACTCCAATGCAGTCATCGCAATAGAATAGGGTTCCTGGCCACTGGAACTGGCAGCTGACCATATTTTGACATTGCGGCAACTTTTTTCCAGCTCGGGGAAAATCTGACTTTTTAACAGTTCATACGGATAGGTGTCACGAAACCATAGCGTTTCATTTGTAGTCATCGCATCAATAACAGCTGAACGTAGTTGACGCTCAAATGGGCTTAACGTCTTACTGACCAGTTCAGACAACGACGCGACGCCAAAACGTTGCATTAACGGCGCCAAACGGCTTTTAACCAGATACTGCTTATTATCGCCCAGCACAATACCGCACTGTTGTTCGAGAAAATCCCGAAACAACACATATTCATTATCTTGTAAATCTCTATTCGGCACTGGTGGTCCTTAACAATTAATCGGCATGCAGCCACTTTTGTACCGACTCGGCCAGCTCGTCCGGATTAAACTTGGCGATAAAATCATCTGCGCCAACTTTCTGTACCATTTGCTGGTTAAACACCCCGCTCAGTGAGGTATGCAAAATGACATGTAATCGTTTAAGTTTGGCATCCAGCTTTATTTCTGCCGTTAAGGTATAGCCATCCATATCAGGCATTTCGATATCTGAAATCAGCAAGCCTACTTTCTCGGTTACCGACTCATTGCAGTCATTTGCAACCTGCTGCAGATAATTCAGTGCTTCGCGCCCGTTGTTAACCAAATGCATTTTCACACCCAAGCCTTCGAGCGCGCGCTTAACCTGATTGCGCGCCACCGCAGAATCGTCGGCGATTAAAATTAATCGATCGCCTAAATCAGCCGTGATGCTTTTTGTATCCATCGATTTTGTAATAACGGTTGGTGAAGGTGAAATTTCCTCAAGAATTTTTTCTACATCCAGAATTTCGACCAGTTCTTTATCTATTTCCGTTACCGCTGTTAAGTAGCTTTGCTTACCACTGGTGCCTTGCGGCGGCGGCATTATAGCTTCCCAGTTAATATTAATGATACGTTCAACCGAATTAACCAGAAACCCCTGCACCGAGCGGTTGTATTCGGCAATCACCACAAAATGGCCTTCCGTGCCATCAAGGGCACCGCAGCCAATGGACTCGGACAGGTCCATGACCGGGATGGTCTTGCCGCGCATG
>JBFKFH010000176.1:0-6598 GCA_041618685.1 Rheinheimera sp. | reverse complement strand
GTCGCAAAAACTTGCTGATGAACGAATACTATACTGTTACCCAATATAACTAAATAACGACTCGGTTCAACAAAAAAGCGCCCTAGGGCGCTTTTTTGTTGGGGCAGTTTAGGCTGGTTGCTGCTGGGTAATACAGTGAATATTACCCCCGCCGAGTAAAATTTCACGCCCTGGCACAGTGACTACTTTATGCTGCGGATACAGACTTTGCAGAATGTCGGCCGCGACTTTATCGTTCGGATCATCAAACGTTGGCAATATCAGGCCGCCGTTACATAAATAAAAGTTAATGTAAGAGCCGGCCAGGCGGGCGTTGGCTTCGCGCGGAATGGCACTCAACGTGGCATCAACTGTAGCGTATTCCTCAGCTTTAGCCATAATGGGTGCTGGTACCGGCAGCTTATGCACTTTTATTTTGCGCCCTTTGGCATCAGTATTCGCCTCCAGATATTCCAGCGCCGCTTTACTGCGGGCGTACTGTGGATCGGTAACATCATCTGTCCACGCCAGCACGACTTCACCCGGTTTGACAAAGCAGGCCATATTGTCGATATGGCCGTCGGTTTCATCATTAAAGATACCGTCGGTGAGCCATAACACCTTGTCGATGCCGAGATAGTCGCGCATCTGTTGTTCAATTTGTTCGCGGTTCAAATGCGGGTTGCGGTTGGCATTCAATAAGCACTCTTCTGTAGTCAGCAGGGTGCCTTCACCGTCAACATGAATAGCGCCGCCCTCCAGCACAAACCCCTCAGTACGATAGCGCGGCAATTGTTCAATGCCGAGTATTTTGCTGGCAACCTGATCGTCTTTATCCCACGGGAAGTATAAACCGCCGTTTAGGCCACCCCAGGCGTTAAAGGTCCAGTCAATGCCGCGAACATCACCCTGAGCGTTTGTAACAAAAGTCGGGCCTGTATCACGGCACCAGGCATCATTGTTTGAAATTTCAATCACCCGGATAGGGAAGGTCGTCTTGGTATCGGTTAATTGAGCCAAGGCATTTGCATACTGATTTGCCGATGCGCCAACGGTAACCGGTTCAAAACCCGCAATCGCTTTAATTACCGTTACAAACGCCTGCTGCGCCGGTTTTGCACCTAAACGCCAGCTGTCGGTGCGCTCTGGCCACACCATCCAGGTTTGTTTATGTGGCGCCCATTCGGCAGGCATACTAAAGCCATCGGCCCGTGGTGTGCTGTTCAGATTAGTAAAGGCCACTTAGTTGCCACCCTGTGTTGCCGGCTGTTTGGTTTCGCCGTCTTTAGTCATCACTGCACCATAAAGGTCGATACGGCGGTCGCGGAACAGTCCCCAGGCACGGCGTGTTGCAGCTATCGCATCTAAGTCAAAACTGTGTACCAATACGGCTTCTTCGGTTTCACCTGCTTCTTGTACCTTAGCGCCAGTCTCGTCTGCAATAAAAGAGCTGCCATAGAACGTAATATGGTAATCACCTTCAGTTTCGGTACCAATACGATTAGAGGCAATCAGCGGCATCAGGTTCGCGGCCGCGTGGCCTTGTTGTGTGCGCTGCCAGTGATCCCGAGAGCTGATAGTAGCATCATGCGGTTCGCTGCCTATTGCAGTTGGATAGAACAGCAATTCTGCGCCCATTAAAGCCATGCTGCGGGCACATTCCGGGAACCATTGATCCCAGCAAATACCGACGCCGATTTTGGCGTATTTAGTGGCAAAAACCTTAAAGCCGGTATCACCCGGCGTGAAATAATATTTTTCGCTGTAACCCGGACCGTCTGGAATATGGCTCTTACGGTAAGTGCCCAGGTTAGAACCGTCGGCGTCAAGAATCACTACGCTATTGTACAGGCAGTTACCGGCCCGCTCATAAATGCTGATAGGCAGTACTACGTTCAGCTCTTTGGCAATTTTACTAAAGTGTGCCACTGCTTTATTTTCAGCCACGGTCGTGGCGAAAGCCAGATAATCGGGCTTTTGTTTCTGACAGAAATAATTGCGTTCAAACAGTTCCTGCAACAGGATAATTTGTGCGCCCCTGGCAGCCGCGTCACGCACCAGACGCTCACCGCGTTTGATGTTTTCATCAACATTCCAGCCGCCAATCATTTGGGTTGCGGCAACGGTTACATTACGCATCAGTTATCTCCAGCAGAGGGTAAAAACAACAGGCTAGCATCAGTTGCAACGCTTGCCAAACAGGGCGCGAAAAATGCCGTATTTTTGCGCTGTCGTCAACGCTTTTATGTGAAAATAGCAGCCGCGAAAAAGATGATTTTGTCCGCGGCTGCACACAGGTGTTAAATGTATTGAATAACAGACGTTTATTGCAATGCCAGCTGTGCGGCTTTTAGCAGCAATTCACTTTCTAAGCGGGTTTTATAGTTAATATGCACGTAATTAAACAGCGCTTCGCCTTGGGTATTCACGATATAAACCGCTGGCACCGGCAGCACCACCTTTTCCGTTCCTGCTTCAGTGGTAATTAAGCTGCCCAACTTGCCTTTGTACGCCATAGCGGTTTTGTCATCCAGGTAATAGGCCAGGCCAAAGGCGCGGCTGGCATGGAAATTACTGTCTGACAGCAGGGTGTAATTCAATGCTTTACCTCCGGTGTCCTGCAGGCTTTTCTGAATGGATGCGACACTGTCAGGTGTAATGGCAATGAGCTGATAACCCATTTGTTTGAGTTTAGGTTCAATATCACGCAGCGCCGCCAGCTGCGCATTACAATATGGGCACCAACCGCCGCGATAAAATACCAGAACGCTGGGTTTTTGCTGTATTAAATCAATTAACTGTACTGTTTTATTTTCAGCAGTTTGCAAACTGACAGCCGGTATATTCAGGCCGTTTAATAGTGGTGTTACTTGCTCTGGTGTGGCCGCTATCTGCGGTGCAGCAATAAGGTTCGCACTGAGCAATAAACTGGCAAGCTTAAAAAGATAGGCCTTCATTTCTGATCCTTGTTTGAGGTTGTAACAACAGTTCGACTGACAAAGACAGGCTCTGGCCGGTTTTTCTTTCAGCTACCTGTAAAAAAACTGCATTTTTTGTTTTTTCATTTGCTGACGTACAATGCGGCTAATGACCGGGAAGGCGAGTGCGTATGACAACTAACAGCTCAGAACAATTTTTCGATATATGCGTCGTAGGCGGCGGTATGGTGGGGGCGGCATTAGCGCTGGCACTGGGCAACGCAGGGTTGCAGGTTGCGTTAATCGAAAAGCAGGCGCCGTTGCCCTTTGATGCGCAACGTCAGCCTGACCTGCGGGTATCGTCGATAAACCTCGCCAGTGAAGCCTGGTTAACGCGGCTTGGTGCCTGGCAAATACTGCAGCAGATGCGTTTGTGCCCTTATCAGCGGTTACAGGCGTTTGAACAAACCGACAGCGTTGTGACGTTTAACGCTGTAGATATCAATCACTCGCATCTTGGCCATATCGTCGAGAACAATTTGCTGCAGTTGGCTTTATGGCAGCAGTTTAGCAACAACATCAGTTTATTTTGCCCGGCATCGGTCACGGCGCTTGAGCAAACAAGCGCCAGCGCGACACTCACACTCGATAGCGGCGAACGGCTGGGTAGTAAATTGGTGATTGCCGCTGATGGCGCTAACTCACAATTGCGCCAACTGGCCGGTATCGGCACGAACGGCTGGCAATACCAGCAGGCATGTTTGGTCGCGCTCATCAACACGCCATACCCGCAGCAAGATGTTACCTGGCAGCAGTTTACGCCAAGCGGGCCAAAAGCATTTTTGCCGTTACCGGGCCAGCAAGGTTCAGTGGTCTGGTATGAAAATGCTGCCAGGGTAAAACAATTAGCCGCACTGAATAAGGCACAATTGACCCAGGAGCTGTTAAAAGCCTTTCCACCACAGCTTGGTAACGTTGAGGTGGTGACAAGCAGCTGGTTTCCGCTGGCGCGGATGGATGCGAATCGATATTTCTCGGGGCGTGTGGTTGTGGCCGGCGATGCGGCACATACGATAAATCCATTAGCCGGGCAGGGTGTTAACCTGGGTTTCGCTGATGCTAAGTTGCTCACTTCGTTAATTATTGACGCTCAGCGCGATAACGGTGACATAGGCAGCGCTACGTTATTGCGCTCATACCAGCGTAAACGTAAACCGGCCAACTTGTTAATGATGACAGCGATGGATGGGTTTTATCACACCTTTGGCAGTTCATTGTCGCCGCTGCGTAAATTGCGGCAGCTGGTGTTAAGCGTTGCTGCCCGCAACACAATGTTAAAAACACTGGTAGCGCGTTATGCAGTTGGTTCGGAATAAATACTTTGAATGTAGGTTAGAACTCTTTTGGCGCAGCTACAGAGTGTCTGAGCCCTGCCGTAGGCATAAGGGCGAGTTGCTGTGGCGAGCACAAAAGAAGTTGTAACCGGCAACTTTAAGCCAAAACAACTCTAACCAGAAAAGCAAAAACCCAGCCTTAGCTGGGTTTTTCTGTTTAATGGCAGGGGCGGCTGGATTCGAACCAACGCATGGCGGGATCAAAACCCGCTGCCTTACCGCTTGGCTACGCCCCTGCAAAACGGGCGTGTCATGTCGTTATCAAAACCACACAACCTATAATTAATGGCAGGGGCGGCTGGATTCGAACCAACGCATGGCGGGATCAAAACCCGCTGCCTTACCGCTTGGCTACGCCCCTGCAAAAACTTGTGTGCAACCACATAAAGTGGTGCGGAGAGAGAGACTCGAACTCTCACGCCTCGCGGCGCTGGAACCTAAATCCAGTGCGTCTACCAATTCCGCCATCCCCGCATGCACAGGTAAAGTTAAGTGGTGGCTACAGCGGGAATCGAACCTGCGACCCCAGCATTATGAGTGCTGTGCTCTAACCAGCTGAGCTATGTAGCCACGCTAACTTGACCTAAGCAAGTGGCGCGTATTATCCAGAACTGCCCCTATAGCGTCAACCGTTTTTTTGCGTTTAAAAATCAATGTTGGTTTGTTTGCTGAATTAATATGCAAAACGCTGGTTTAGCAGGCAATAAAAAAGCCGTTGTCGGTAAACAACGGCTTTTTTTAATCGAAATTGGCCTAGACGTTAAAACGGAAATGCATAACATCGCCATCTTTGACGATGTAATCTTTACCCTCTAAACGCCACTTGCCGGCTTCTTTGGCACCACTTTCGCCATTGAATTGCACGAAGTCGTCATAACCGACCACTTCGGCACGGATAAAACCTTTTTCAAAGTCGGTGTGTATAACCCCGGCGGCCTGTGGCGCAGTAGCTCCCACTGCAACCGTCCAGGCACGCACTTCTTTGACACCAGCGGTGAAATAGGTGTGCAGGTTTAGCAAAGAATAGCCGCCGCGAATAACACGGTTCAGGCCCGGCTCTTCAAGCCCCATATCAGCCATAAATTCGGCTTTTTCGTCATCATCCAGCTCAGCTATTTCTGATTCAATAGCGGCGCACACAGGCACAACTATAGCGCCTTCTTTGTCGGCAATAGCTTTAACGATGTCTAAGTAGGGGTTATTTTCGAAGCCGTCGTCCATTACGTTGGCAATGTACATGGTCGGTTTAATGGTTAGGAAATTCATATACGCGATCAGCGCTTTTTCATCTTTATCCAGCTCGAGCTGGCGCAATGTTGCCCCGGTTTCTAAATGCGCTTTTACTTTTTCCAGGACCGTCATTTCAGCTTTGGCATCTTTATCGCCACCTTTCGCTTTTTTACTGACGCGGAAAATATCCCGCTCGGCGCTGTCCATGTCAGACAGTACCAGCTCCATGTTAATGGTGTCGATATCATCGGCCGGGTCAATTTTCCCCGCCACGTGAATAATATTTTCATCATCAAAACAGCGCACAACATGGCCTATTGCATCAGTTTCACGGATGTTGGCCAGAAATTTATTGCCCAGACCTTCACCTTTTGATGCCCCTTTTACCAAGCCGGCGATATCCACAAATTCCATGGTGGTTGGTATTACCCGCTGCGGGTTTACAATAGCCGCCAGTTTATCCAGGCGCAGATCAGGTACCGGTACTACACCAGTATTCGGTTCAATGGTACAGAACGGAAAGTTAGCTGCTTCAATGCCTGCCTTGGTTAGTGCATTAAACAGGGTGGATTTGCCTACGTTAGGTAAGCCGACGATGCCACATTTGAAACCCATAATTAGTATCCTTTACGTGCTGTAAATAACTGCGCCGGCGTTTAGCTGGCTTTAAAACTGTGTAAGCGGTTTTGCGCTTTGACTAAACCATCTTTGGCCAGAATATCAAAACAGCGTGTCGCTTCATCAAGTGTTTGTTCGATCAGATTTTGCTCACCGGCTGGCGCTTTGCCAAGCACGTAACCGGTCACTTTATCTTTGTGGCCCGGATGGCCGATGCCGATACGCAGGCGGTAAAAATTCTGATTATTTCCCAGCCGGGAAATGATATCGCGCAAGCCATTGTGGCCGGCGTGTCCGCCACCCAGTTTAAATTTGGCAATGCCCGGTTCCAGCGCCATTTCATCATGCGCTACCAGAATTTGTTCGGGTGCTAGCTTGTAAAACTGTGCCATAGCCAGCACGGCTTTACCGCTTAAATTCATAAAAGTAGAGGGAATAAGTAACTTGAATTCTTGTCCG
>JBFKFH010000175.1:0-6635 GCA_041618685.1 Rheinheimera sp. | reverse complement strand
GTACCTTATGTATTATTGATGACATTCCCCGTGAGCTAAACTCGCTGCAGCTTACCCTGCTGGCTGATCTGGCCGCACTGGCAGAAGCTGAAATAGCCCGCAGTACGCTAACCAGCCAACTGGCTCAATTACAACGCGACAAACAATTGGTAGATATTCAAAAACAACGCCTGAATGCCTTTATTGATAGCTCTCGACTGGCAACCTGGGAGTGGAATGTGCAAACTGGAGATGCGCTGTTTAACCCACGCTGGGCTGAGGTTATTGGATACGACTTACATGAACTGATGCCACTTAGCGTAGATACCTGGCTCAAACTTATCCACCCGAACGATAAAGCTCAATCTGCGCGTTTGCTGCAGCGGCATTTTTCCGGAGAGTTACCCTACTACAACATGGAATGCCGGATGCGACACCGGGACGGGCATTGGATTTGGGTCCAGACTCAAGGTAAAGTGATCAATCGCAATGCGCAAGGCGAGCCATTGCAAATGGCTGGCACGCATCTGGATATTTCAGAACGCAAAGCAAGAGAAGCGGCCATTATGGAAGCTTATGGTATTTTACAGCGGGTCTGCCAGCAATCCGGGCTACCCATGAACGAATTAGAGCCGCTTGCGGAAAATAACCAGGTAAACTTATGAAGTTAATCACTATTCTTAGTACTGCGCTCGTCATTTCATTGTGCTGGAGTAACCATGCCAGCAGTGCTGAACATCAACATGCCAGCCCTAAGCTTACGCTGGCTGAAGCTAACAAGCTCGTTGCGCTGCCGCTGCATTGTGTTGAAACCCCCTACCCGTATAAAACCGGCACGGTACTGGCCAGCGCAGCTGATTTGCAGGAGCCCGCCGTTGTTCATCCGATATTTTATGGTTGTTTTGACTGGCACAGCGCGGCACATGGTTACTGGTCTATGGTTACCCTACTACGCCAGTTTCCGCAATTGGCTCAGGCCGAACAGGTAAAAGCGGTGTTGCAGCGTAATCTGACGGCGGAAAATGTCGCGCAAGAGGTGGCCTTTTTCAGTAAAGACATTAATGCCTCATTTGAGCGCACATACGGCTGGGCCTGGTTATTAAAACTGTCAGCGGAATTACATAGCTGGCACGATCCGCTGGGTAAACAGCTGGCAGCCAATTTACAACCGTTGGCCGACCTTATCGTCGCTCGCTATAACGCCTTTTTACCACGGCTACTTTATCCGGTACGTGTTGGTGAACATAGCAACACCGCCTTTGGCCTTAGTTTTGCCTATGACTATGCCGTAAGCCGGCAACACACTGAACTGCAGCAGCTTATTGCCCAGCGCGCCAAAGACTATTTTATGCAGGATAAAAACTGCCCACTCAGCTGGGAGCCTAGCGGCTACGACTTTATTTCACCCTGCCTGGAGGAAATTGGTCTGATGCAGCGCATCTTAAGCGCCGAGCAGTTTTTACCCTGGCTAGACGGCTTTATGCCACAGCTGGCTAAAGCAGATTTTCAACTGGCGGTTGGCAAGGTTAGTGACAGAACCGACGGCAAATTGGTGCACCTGGACGGGCTAAATTTCAGCCGTGCCTGGAACCTGTATGCGCTGGCGCAACGCTATCCACAATATGCACATTTACGCCACCTTGCCGACCAGCATCTGGCGCATTCCTACCCCAACCTGATTGGCGACAGCTACGAAGGCGGCCACTGGCTGGGTAGCTTTGCTATTCACGCCTTAAACAGCGCTAAGCACTAGCGCTGTTTAATAATGTTAGGCGATTACAGCACGGTCTTGCACCGCATCTTGCTGACATCACCTTGCGGCAAATTGTGGCAAATTACCACCACTCAATAAGCCAGCACTAATTTTCCAATCAGCTGCTGTTGTTGCAGCAAATGATGCGCCTGTTGCAGATTATCGGCACTAAGGCCTTGCAATACAGTGGTAGTCGTCGCTTTTACCATTTGCTTATCGGCTAGCGCGGCAAGCAGCTTTAGCAACTCCTGCTGCCGATAGCGGCCATCACCAATAAACTGGCTACGGGTAAACACAAATTCAAAACCAAAGCTGGCGCTTTTTTCCATTAATAACTGTATTGGGTGATCGCACCGGGCGCCTGATAACGCAATAATCTGGCCAAAAGGCGCTACCAGTCTGGTCATTTCAGCAAAATAAACATCGGTATCATGAGCACATACCACAGCTGCGAATTGATGCGCATCCAGCTGCGCTAGCTGCTGATGGCTGACAACCTGATGAGCGCCCTGTTGCATGCACCATTGCTGACTTTGCGGCCGGCTGGCAGTTGCAGTAACTGGAATTTGCCATAACCGGCACAATTGCAAAAGTACCGACCCTAAGCCACCGGCACCATTTATCAGTAACAATGACCGTTGCTGGTTCTCAACGCACGCCATGGGCTGATAACCCAGTTTGTCCAGCAACAACTCCAGCGCAGTGAGACCAGTAAGCGGCAGACTGGCCGCGTCGACCGAAGATAATTGTGCAGGCGCTGCTACCACTAAGTCTGCATCGACTAATTGAAATTCTGCCTGACAGCCATCCTTACTTAATGCGCCCAGGTACCAGACACGTTGATTGAGCAAGGCGCTATCTGTGTCTGCCCCAGCTTGTACAACCCGGCCTACAGCATCCCAGCCCAGTACCCGACTAGTTTCATTTTCTGTCAGTTTGCTGGCGACCTTGTAATCTACCGGGTTCACCGAACTGGCCAGCACCTGGATCAAATATTGTCCAGGCTGCGGTGTGGGCTTATCACGCTGTTGTTCCTGCCATACTAAATTGCCTTGTTGCATGCTAACCGTAATTGCTTTCATAATTCACCTCAGCCTGATGCGGAGGCACACTATAACGTGAGCGGTGAACAGAAAAAAGAATGCACAACACTGTGCCTCAGGCACAAAAAGGATACTAATGAGAGACAAGATTAACAGCCGTCTTAATACCGACTGTGGCGTTGAAGTTGCGCTGGAACTGATTGGTGGTAAGTGGAAAGGTATAATTCTATATCGTCTGCTACCCGGCCAGTTACGCTTTAATCAGCTCTTGCGTTTGTTGCCCAAGGTAACTCAGCGCATGCTGACAAAACAGCTGCGCGAACTAGAGCAGGATGGACTGGTGCAGCGTACGGTGTATGCCGAAGTGCCACCACGGGTGGAGTATAATTTAACCGAGCGCGGCCAGAGCCTGACACCATTATTGCTGCAGCTGAAGCAATGGGGCGACAGTCAACTGAACGCGCTGCAGCAATAATCAATGATGCCGTGTCAGATAGTCACCAGCTTCTGCGCCGTCCGTTTCGCGCCGCCGCCGGCAAACAGTCCGGTTATCTGCTGCTGATGCTTGATCAGTGACACGCGGATAACACTGGGCGATGCCGGCTGCATGGCATAGCCCTGCTCAATCAGAAAACTATCTTTTGTTATGCCGAGAATGTCGTGCAGATAGCACGCCAGCGGGCCGGCTGCCATACCCGTCGCTGACTCTTCAGCTATGCCATAGCGCGGCGCAAACATACGGGTGGATGCATCGCGCCCGGCCAGATTGGTTTCGGTAGTAAATACGTAAAAACCTATCAAATCATATTGTTCTGACAGTTCATTAATCAGTTGCTGCGCAGGCACAATACGCTCCAGTGCGGCAATCGACTTTAGGCCGAGTAAAATAAAGCTATTGCCGGTGTTCACCCGCATCGGGCGGCCAACAACGTCATCAGCAGTGATACCCAGCGCAGCCAGAACCTGCGGCATATCCTTATCAACATCGCTAAACTGCGGTGCGCGCTGCTCCATAAACGCCAGGTTGTCGGCGACACTGACTTTACGCACGCCGTCTATGGTTTCTTTCGACGTTTGCTCTGCCGGTACCCGGCCCAACTGCGCCAGCAAACTAAAGGCCGCAATGGTCGCGTGGCCGCAATGCGCAATTTGGCGCTGTGGGGTATAAAAATCCAGCTTAAAATCAGCCACGGCTGAGCGCGATACAAAGGCAGTCTCTGACAGGCCCACCGCTTGCGCGACGGCCAGTTTCTGTTGATGCGTCAACGCATCCGCATCCAGCACCACACCGGCGGCATTGCCGCCACTATCACCATCAATAAACGCATTTACCAGCTCAACTTGCACTTTCATTGTCCTGCTCCACTTAGCAAAAATAGTATGCTAGCAAGCTAGAGCATGCTCTAGGTCAAGCGTTGTTGCAGCTTTTTAATTTTATTTTGCGTGACAGCCAGGTAATGCAACACATCTTGCTGTTGCTGCGTTAGTTTTTTCTGGTGCTCTTGCAGCAGCGCTAAGCACTGCGCAGCATCGTCCTGATAAAACGCATTGGCATACTGACGGATATGTTTTAGCGACATGCCGGAGTTTTTCATGCATAAAATCCAGTCCAGCAGTTCCACGTCTTTACCACTGTACTGGCGGTGGCCGCTGGCATCTTTTACCGGCGCGCGAAGCAGCGCCTGCTTTTCATAATAACGAATAGCGTGCACACTTAAGCCGGTATGCGCACTTACTGCACCTATTTTCATCACTTCTCCGACAATTAAATGATCCTTAGCCAACCGTATTGTAATGCACTAAAACGAATTAGCACTGGCACATTGATTAGCTTTAACAAAATAGGTATTTTCAGCAAAGAAACATCATCACCGCTGGCGTTTTTCTGCCAGCCCGCATTGTATTGTAAACCACTCAAAGAGTTGAGATTTTCACCAACTCTTGGTCAAAAGCTAAATTCAGGTTTATTTCAAACTACGCCAGAGCCCCTGTATTTTCTGGGTTTAGAAGATTGGCGCAGTAATTGCTTGATTAATATCGATTAATTAACGTGAAGGAATAAAAAATGAAAAAAATACTCTCCGCTACATTCGTAATCGCTCTTGTTGCCGTGCTGTACACGCAGTTTACTGATTTAGCTTATAAATTTGGTTTTGCCGAGTTAAAAATGGTCGCTGTGCTGGAAAACAGCGAAAAAATGAAAGTGAAATGCGATGTCTACTCACTGGGCTTTTTTGACGAAATAAAGCTGCAAAACAAATTCCAGCAATGTATCAACGATTATGAAGCAAAGGGCTACACAATCATTAGCCGGCACGACGCCTGATAGCGCAGTAACTTTCATTCAGGGAGATAGCAACAGCCATGCTTAAGACACTACTTAACACCACCTTAATTGGCGCCCTGTTAGTCAGCTCAGCCACTTTCGCCGATACAACAGTATTAACGGCGGCGCAACACGGTTTTGTTGGCCAATACACGCCTGCTGCAGCATCCACTGTTCCAGCGGCACAGCAGGTTGCCGTGCTGGTGCTGGGCGGTGCTGAAGGTGGTATACCGCAGCAACTGGCACAGCCGGTTATTGACGCCGGCTACCCGACACTGGCACTGGCGTACTTTAACGCCGAGGGCTTACCAGCCGAGCTGAAGAAAATACCGCTAGAGTATTTCGCCAAAGCAAAAAGCTGGCTGCAAAGCCAGCCGAATGTGCAGCAGGATCAGTTAATCGTTGTTGGTTGGTCTAAAGGCGCTGAGCTCTCGTTGCTGCTGGCATCCAAAGATCAGCAGATCAGCAAAGTGGTCGCGATAGCACCAAGCTCGGTCACCTGGGCCGGTATTTTAAAAGACTGGACCAAAGTGCCAGCCTCAAGCTGGACTGAACACGGTGAAGAGCTTGCCCATGTACCGTTTAAACCATCAGGCGCGGTAAATGGCTTACGCGATCTGTACAGCCAGTCACTCGCCAACCGGGTTGATGGCGGTAAAGCCGATATCGTGGTGACCCAGATCAAAGGCAAGGTAGTGCTACTGTCCGGCGAAAACGACGCCATCTGGCCAGCACCGCAAATGGCAACAGAGGTGTGCAACAAGATAAACGCCGAGCACGAAAACCAATGCGAGCATTTGTATTACAAAGGCTTAGGGCATTTATTGGATGAGAAGTTTTTAGATAAACACGATGCCCTGCATCAAACCTTTATCGATAAGCTAAAAGCCGGATAACAGCATTCAACTTTGCAAAACACAGCACAAGCCGGGCAATGCCCGGCTTTATTATCGGCATCATGTCAAACAGCCAAATTGACAAGTGAAGCCAAAAAGGCTACAAATGTAGCTTATTTTGCTTCACTTGGTGTTTAAATGTCTGCGCTTACCTCACTGTTGTTTAAAGAATACCGCCGTCAGGTGCTTGGCTTGCTGCTATTGCACCCTGATCAGGCATATCACATGCGTGAGATTGCCCGCTTAACCGACACCCAGCCAGGCACTTTGCATAAAGAACTGGCGAAACTGGCTGAAGCCGGTATTTTAAAAAAGACCCTGCAAGGCAACCAAACCTGCTATCAGGCGGATGCCAGTTGTATCGTGTTTGAAGAGCTAAGCAGTATTATGCGAAAAACCAGTGGCCTGACTGACGTATTGCTTTCGGCGTTACAACCGCTGGCAGACAAACTGCAGATTGCGGCAGTTTATGGCTCGGTCGCCAGTGGTAATGCCACCTCTGGCAGTGATATAGACGTACTGTTAGTCGGCAATGCCGGCTATGCTGAGGTAGTTACCGCGCTGTACCCGGCGCAGCAGCAATTGGGGCGGGAAATTAACCCAAAACTTTATTCAGCCGATGAGTGGCAGCAAGCGCT
>JBFKFH010000174.1:0-6797 GCA_041618685.1 Rheinheimera sp. | reverse complement strand
GGTTTGTTATTGATCTCTGTCAGGAACAAGCTTTGCAGCAGATGGAGGTTGCTATCCTGTCGTTCGGAGCAGCAACAGACGCTCTGGTTGAAGTATGTCATACGAGGCACGTGCCACTTAGCATAATCAAGGGTAAAAGCTGGCGTGAACAAAAACAACGACTGGCATTGTTATCGCGATTTGATGTTATCCATATCCATTCTCCTGCTGCGCTAAAAAGCTTAGTGCTGCATTTATGTTTGTTGCGACACAAACATTTAATCTATACCCGACATGGCGCGGCACCACTGAACAAACCGCACTGGATTAGGCTGCATCGTTTCGCCCGATATTTTATCAAGTGTGTAACATTCGTTTCGGCTGATGCAAAACAAAGCTTTAATCATCACGGCTGGCACAAAGTGCCACAATATGTTGTCGACAATGGCGTAAAAGTGCCAGCACTTGCTGTGCCCACATCCCGGCGGGACGTGTTGCGGCTTGGCTCGGTAGGAAGAATGGTTAGCCTGAAAAGCCAGATAAGTCTGCTAAAGGCGGTTGCTTTGCTTGGCCGAGATTTTCAGCAACAGGTGGAGTTGCATTTTTTTGGTGACGGAGAATTACGGGCTGAACTGGAAGCGTTTCATCACAAAAATCCGGCTATCAGTGCATTTTTTCATGGCGTAGAACTAAACCGGGAGCACATCTATCCGCGAATTGATGCTTTAGTGGTGACATCCAGCACCGAAGGACTGTCTATGGTAATTCTTGAAGCGATGGCCTATGCCAAACCTGTTATTGCGACCAATGTTGGTGGTAACCCGGTATTGGTGAACCCAAACGTCACCGGTTGGTTATATGCTTTTGATGACACCGCACAATTAGCAAAGCTGATTCAGCAGCTGCTGGTACAGCGGGATACACTCGATGATATCGGTTTACAAGCACGTCAGTGGGTAGAGCAGCACTATTCACTTGCACTAACCGCAAAACGCTATCAGGAATTGTACCATGCGCGATAACGCGGCAACGGCATGGGTAACCCTGCGGTTTTTGTCGTGCGCTATTGCAATTGCACTCATGCTAATACCTTATTGGCCGGCATGGCCTGCACTGCAGTGGGTTACGCTATTGGTGTTGTATGCTCCGCCCTGGTGGTACCTTGCCGTTTTTTTGCCGTGGTGCGTTAACTGGCGCTCAATAAAGTATTGGCATTGTCTGATGCTACTGCCACTTTTAGTCAGTGGTGTAAGGATATTGGACGTTTCGCTTCCGGTCGCCTCTACCGGACAGGCGGCAGACTTTGTCACATTATCTGCCAATCTGGGCAATATGCGCGATGGAGAAGTCCTTGCGCGTTTGTTGCAACAACATAATGTCAGTGTTGCGTTATTTCAGGAGGCGAGACCGGATAAGCTCGAAGCAACTATTGCGGCGGGCTGGCAAACCCATTGTGACGCTGGATTGTGTATTGCGAGTCAATTTCCGTTTGATGTTGAACACACCATGTCCCGCAGTATCTTCAAAGGGTATGGTAATTTTGCCGTTTTTTATCGGGTGCATCTGCCTAGTGTAACTCTGATGATGGCAAATGTACACTTTGAAACACCACGGCCGGCATTAGAGTCGCTGTTGAAACTGAAACCGGATAGTCGCGGCATGCAATTTCGCCAGCAGGACCGGCAGCTACAAGCGACGATAATAAGTGAATGGGCGCAAACTGTACCAGAGCCCGTTATTATTGCCGGTGATTTCAACATGCCGATTGCATCTCCTATTTATCAGCAATATTTCTCAACATTGGGCAATGCCTTGTCTGACAAGCCGCAACAAGTGGTTAACTATACTAAGTATACCAACTGGCACGGCATTCGTATCGACCATCAATTGTACCGGGGCAAAGTAGAGCCTTTAGCAGCCTATGTACTAAGCTTGCGGGGAGGGGATCATCGGCCGGTTCTCGTTACATGGCGGAAATAATATGCGTAGTTTAATCATCATCGGCATACTTTGTGTCATAGCGTTTCGCTGGCAAGTCAGCGCACAGCCGCAGTTGTGGGGGCCGGCAACGGTCTCTGTACCGGTAAATACCGATTGGTACGTACTGCCACAAATTCGTTATGCGAATTATATAACAAACTCTGACGCGCTTGCTGCTAACGGCATCACACCAGAAAAAGCCAGCCAATATTTGTATGACAGACCCAGAGCGTTGATGCAGTTGTATCTGTTAACGGGCGATACTAGCTGGAAATCCCATGCGATAGCAGCCAGCCAGCATTATATGGCGCATATCGGCGAAGATGGCTATTTTTCACTGGTAACTAACAAAGATATTAAGTACCTGATGCCAAAAGGACTACTTTATTATCATCAAATAACCGGTGATGACTCTGCCAGACGAACAATAGCGCGGATTTATCGGGCATCCCTGGATTGGGAGCCGCAATACCACAATCGGGGATTCTGGACCGAGCGAAATCAAGCGGCTGCGCTTGAAGCGGCGGTAACCTACTTTGAAATGACTAACAGTGAAGACGCCAGGCAACGTATTGAATACATTTTGGCGGCCACACTAAAAATGACAATGACACCAGATAATAGCTGGCCGGTGCGGGGGTGTCCGCAGCATACATTTAAATCACACGAAGGCGGAAGTGATGGATCTGCAGTATGTTCACCCTGGATGCTGGCGCTGCTGGCTGATCCTATTTGGCGGTATCAACAACAAACCCGTTCTTACGTCGCAACGGCGTTATTGCAGCAATTTGGCAGGTTTATCGTAGAGTTTGGTACTTATCCGGGGAAGGGGAAGTTCGCCGGTCAACAGTTGCCTAAATATCTGGTCGTTTTTGATAATCCGCAGATGGAAGACATTAATCCGTGGAATGATGTGCAGCACAGCTGTGATGTGGCAGCCATGTTAGGTAAAGCACTTTATGTCACTGAGTCAGTTTCCGAGCAACAAGCATCAGTGTTTTTTGCATTATTAGCACCATGCAAAAGTAAATATGCCAGATTAAAAGACAACAAGCCGTATTGGCGAGCCCGGCCGGAACGTAAGTTCGGTTGGGAGTATTCAACTACCAGTGATTTACCCTGGCTTGAACAGGCTATTGCACACCGGCTGAAAACTCCCTGATTGACGAGTAAAAGTTTATTGGTATACCTGTCGTTTTGTCATTTAACGCAGCGCAAAGGATCCCGCAAAACTGATGATCTTGTGCTAACGTTAAATCTCAACATGATCCCTAGAAAATTAAGACCTCTGGCAGGCGCAGTGTAGCAGGTGAAAGATGAAACACCTTAAGTTCATGCAAAAAATACCGGTGGTTAAACACATTGTGAATAAAGCTATTTCACGTCTGGCAAGTAATGATGCCAGCGCTATAGCTAACCATTTTTCTCAATTTCTGCGTGTAGAGTTAGCATGTACAGCCAAGCTGAGGTCTGAAGTATTCAATGTTCGGCATCAAGTGTATTGTGAAGAACTGCATTTTGAGGATGAAAAAACAGACCATCAGGAGCAAGATGAGTTTGATGCGCATTCATTTCACAGTTTAATCCGCCATGTGAAGACTGAGAAGGTTGCGGGCACGGTGAGATTGATTACATCAGGAAACGACAACGAGCTGTTACCGATAGAGGCATTTTGTATGCACGCGATAACTGATCCGGTGATTAAGCCATCAGCCTTTGCGCGGGACGAGATCTGTGAAATATCAAGGCTTGCTGTACCAGAAACCTTCAGACGCAGAAAGTTTGACCAGTTTCAGGGCGCCGCAACCGGGGTAATTAATGAAGTATTTTTTTCTGAGCGGGAATTGCGTTGTTTTCCCTATATAGCCATATGTCTGTATTTGTCAGCAGCGCTGATGGCGTTGCACAATAACAAGCGACATTGTTTCGTTATGATGGAGCCCCGCTTAGCGAGAAGTTTAACATTTGTCGGCATTGTGTTTAAGCAATTAGGTGAGCCTATCGATTATCATGGTAAGCGCGCGGCGTATTACATAAATCCGGAAATGTTCAGAAAAAACTTATCTGAAGGCTATGTAAAATTACTGGAGTCTATCGAGCGCGAGCTATATCCCAAC
Organism: Rheinheimera sp.; assembly: GCA_041618685.1. Lineage (GTDB taxonomy): Bacteria > Pseudomonadota > Gammaproteobacteria > Enterobacterales > Alteromonadaceae > Alishewanella. Next base: position 2,721 of record JBFKFH010000174.1, on the reverse strand, counting down.
GACAAGCCACGTCCATTGCCACGCAAGCGTCAATGGTTAGGGTGGGGCGTTCGCTATAATACCTGATTCTGAGAATTGCCTATGACCAGCCTTCATTTTGACGCGGCGCTTGATGCTTGGCGAAAAATACTTTCTGCAGATCAAATAGTCACCGATGAGTTAACGCTATCAGCGGCGCAAACTGCCACTTTTGCTACTGAGGCAAGGGTTTGCGCCATATTGTTTCCGGAACGACATCAAATCCAAGCTTGCTTGCAAGTTGCCCGTCAGCATAAGCAGACAGTCTATACAGTGAGTTCAGGGAAAAATTGGGGCTATGGCTCACAGGTACCGGTTGCATCAGATAGTGTAATTTTTAATCTGAGCCGGCTAAAGTCAATCAGCAATTATGACAGCAAACGTGGGACAATAAAGCTCGAAGCCGGTGTCACACAAGCCGAGCTTGCGCAGTTCTTGCAATCGCAAGGTGACCTTCATTGGATGGATTGTACCGGTTCTAGTGCAAGCTGCAGTGTAGTCGGTAACACAGTCGAGCGGGGGTTCGGCCACACCGCGTACGGCGAACACGTAAAATATGTATGTGGCATGGAAGTGCTGCTGGCTAACGGGCACATTATCCATACCGGTATGCACCGTTTTCATAATGCTGCGGCTGCCAGTGTCTATCAGGCCGGTTTGGGGCCTGCGCTGGACGGGCTGTTTTTCCAGTCAAACTTAGGCATCGTGCTAAGTATAACGCTTTGGTTAATGCCAAAACCGGAATGTTTCCTTGCTTTTTATCTTTCTACTGAGCAAGACAGTGATCTCGAACAACTGGTCGACTCACTTTGCCTGTTAAAGCAACAGGGTTATTTAACCTGTTTACCCCATATTGCCAATGCCAGCAGGGTATTGCCTGGTCTGCAGCAATACCCGAAAGACGCTCAGGAGCAACATAGTTATCCACTCTCTGCCAAGCAACTTAACCATTTGCGTAAACAATGGCAGGTTGGTTGTTGGAGTGTCTCAGGTGCGTTATACGGAACTAAAGAACAGGTAAAGCTGGCTCGGACTGTGATGAAACAACGTTTCAGTGCAATTTCCGACCTTCAACTTCATTTTGTCAGTGACACGTTATTGACAGCGATAGAGAAATATCAGTGGCTGTTATCTAAAGTTTTACGTCGGGACATGGCGCGCATATTAGGAGTCCTTAAGCCGGTACACAATATGATGAAAGGGCAACCTAGCGATAACTTTCTATCCAGCGCCTATTGGCGCATGCCGGCGCTGCCACAGACTGAGTTTGCGTTGGACCGAGATGGTGTTGGGCTTATATGGTGTGCTTTTGTAGCCCCTGCTGATGCAGAACACGCACGTTGTATTGAGCAGATAGTTAAGCAGATACTGAACCCGCTGGGCTTCGAAGCAGGAATAACATTTACGCTGCTAAGTGAACGCTGCCTAGATGCTGTGATCAGTATCAGTTACAACCGACATTCAGACGATGGCATTGATTGGGATGCGCGGGCTAGTATATGTCGCACACAGTTATACGAAGCGATGCTCGGCGCAGGATATTTCCCTTACCGGCTGGATATCAAAATGATGAAATTTTTGGCGGCCTACAGCAACCCGGAATATGAACTGCTGCTGCAACAGTTAAAGCAGTTGTTCGACGAAGACAATATATTGTCGCCAGGGCGTTATATTGTCAGCCCGTAACTGTAGGAAAATTTTACACTAAAAAACTACAGCTGTTTCCTAATTAGGGTAAGTTGCTGGTATTTATCAGATAATTTCTGTTGGCACGATAAGTGCTACATTAAGACAATGCAGCAGTAGTGCCGCATACGCAAAGTGGTATTCGAAGTATATATGGAGGCGTCATGAAATCAGGATTAGGTTTTTTGGTAGCGGCACTAGGAAGTGCAGTATTATTGGCGAGCAGTGCATCAGCATCAACGCTCAGTTTAACATTTGAGACATCCAGCGGCTGGTTGGCTGATGGCTTGAATTACAATGGTTATGCACCTAAGACCCGTTCACGTAACGGCGTGGAAACTGTGTACAACTGTGCTGCTGGCGCAACGAATGCACAAAATGGTTGCGGTCTGACGTTTTATAATTCTGCTGCTGGCATTGGCCAGGGCTATACCTCGGTTGATTGGGGAAACCCGTTGGTAGCAGGTCAGCGCAGCGGTCTGGACATCGATTCATATAACGGTGTGCTCGAAGCCGATGGTGCTTGGGTTGATACCGGCATGATTACGCATCGTAACCGTAAGGTGAGATCTGGCAGCAAAACGCTTGCTGAGTTAAATTTATTCACGATGTTTGACATTGTCAGCCCGTTTATTGCTCAGGTTAGTTCGGCTTTTGGTATCAGCTTTACTGAGACATTTAACGATGTTAATGGTAACTGTGATCCAAGTATTCAGTTTTCAACGATGCCGTGTGACGATTACTTCAATATTTCAGGTATCCCGGTACCAATTGAATTCACACTTGGTGGTCGTAAATATGTTATCGAGTTCCGCCTGTGGGGCGATGAAAGTACAGGCTTTCTGATTAACGATAATGTGTTACGGACAAAAGAAGATTCTGACAATGATTTGTTTGTTCAGGCGCGTTTGGTTTCAGTGCCAGAGCCTGCAACTATTGCCGTGTTAGGTATGGGATTACTTATGCTGAATTTACGTCGGCGTGGTAAATAAGCCAGTAAGCTTAAGAAAAGCCAGC
>JBFKFH010000173.1:0-6880 GCA_041618685.1 Rheinheimera sp. | reverse complement strand
GCCTTGCTTGTTTGCGCTGATAATGTCGCAGCCCGTTGCTATCACAGCCGGATACATAGCAGCAAAATCCCGGCTGGGGGTTATATCAATCAATGCTTTAGGGCCTGATAACGCGCTCAGGTATGCCAACAGCGAGTTGGCGCTCCAACAATCGCCTGCAGCTAACGCCGCTTGCCAGTCAGCCGGTTGAACATCATTTGTCAATATGGCTTGCCGTGAATTAAGCACACCGGCCAGCTCCAGCTTTACCACAGACGCCAGACGTTGCTGCTGCGTCTTGAGCATCGACAAAAACTCAGCGCCAACATTGCCGGTACCGGCGACGACAAGCTTTAGCACCGGCAGCGGCTGTAACAATTGCTGATGCAGCGTTTCTAAAGCTTGCGCATCAAGTGCGGCCGGCAATAACCAAATTACTTGCTGTGCAGTTTCATAACGGTGTAATACGCCATACCGCTGAAGCAATGTCTCCGCCACAGCCGTCGGCGCAGTATCGTGCGGTTTCAGATAGGCTAGCGCACAGTAACGCTGCGTGTCCCAAACAGCGTTGATATTTAGCCGGCTCAGATAAGCTAAAGCCGCCTCTGCACAAACACTGGGTAGCAACCAGCTTGAATTATCCCCCTGATGCGGTAATGCAATAACTGGCTGCTGCAACTGCAGGGCAAGATCGCTGGCGCTGATATTCGCAGCTTGATGCAATGTCAGTAAGGTAACGTCGGCCAGTTCAGTCACAAACCCCAGCCGGGTTACATCGTGCTGCTGCACGGTGCAACCGCCCAGTTGTGGCTGGTAACTGCTACGCACAATCAGTGCAGTCTTACTACCGGTTAACGGTGATAGCGTTCTGGCATGCAGTACGGGATTCCCCAGCTGTGCCAGCTGACAGGCCTGAGACCAACTTACCTGTTGATAGGGAATACTCTGTTTTACTTTGCGCGGATCGGCACTGTATATGGCTTTAACGTCGGTCCAGATTGTCACGCTGCCAGCATCAACCAAGGCACCCAGTAACGTTGCCGAATAATCGCTGCCATTACGGCCCAGCGTAATGCTACGGCCCTGTTCATCCCGCGCGATATACCCGGTAACCACATGCACTGCCGTCGGTTGCTGTAACGTACTTAACAAAGCAGCTGATTGCTTCCAATCAGGCTGATGCCGTTTCAATCGCAGAAAGTCTCGTGCATCCAGTGCAATAGCATGCAATGCACGTTGTTTTAATACTTGGCAAAGTAACAGCGCTGACAGTCGCTCGCCGATAGCCAGTACATCATTGTCTTGCTGCTGCGCCAATGCCACCGGTATCGCTGCAAACCAATGTTGCAGCTGAGTAATAACCGGCTGCGCCGCTGCTGCTGGCAATGTCGCCGACACCAAGGCGGTCAATTGTTGCTGCAAAGCAGCACTGGCCTGTGCGTAATCTGCATTGCTCTTTGCACTCGCAATAATATCTAACAGTGCGTCTGTCGTATTGCCAGGTGCAGACACCACTACCCAAAGCGGCGGTGTGCAATTTTGCGCCAGAATGATATCTGCAACCGCAGCAAAACGCTGCGCGGACGCTAAACTGCTGCCGCCAAATTTGTGTACCTGCGCCTGCTGTAGCAATGATTGTTTAGTCTGAAATTGCATTGTTTGCTACCAAAATGCCTGCAGTGCCGGATTCAGGCGGAACTGCTGTTGTTGCTGGTTATGCTGCTGAACACGGCTGGTGTCAGGCTGTCGGTCGCTAGCAGTGACCGCCTGACTTACCGCATTAAATGCACGTTGTAAATCGGCCAGTAAATCGTCAGCATTTTCAATGCCTACCGACAACCGAACCAATGTTGGGCCTATACCTGCTGCCTGTTGTGCTGCCGCGTCCATCGACGCATGTGTCATCGAGCCGGGATGACAAATCAGGCTTTCAATACCACCCAGTGACTGAGCCAGCGTAAAAATGCGAAGTGTTGAAAAAAACACGCTTAGTAAGCTGGCATCAGCGGCCAGGTCAAAACTGCACATCGCACCAAAGCCGGTTTGTTGCGCCGCAGCAATATTATGGCCGGGGTGATCGGGTAACCCTGGATAATACACTTTGGCTACTAAGGGTTGGCGTGCCAGAAATTCCACTACCCGTGCTGTATTGTCTTGCTGCAAACGAAGGCGTGGCTCCAGTGTGCGCAGGCCCCGCAGTGTCATATAGCTGTCAAAAGGCGCCCCGGTGACACCGAGGCAGTTAGCCCACCATTTCAGCTCATCTGCATCAGACTCGGCCTTACAAATCAGCACACCACCGACAATGTCACTGTGGCCATTAATATATTTGGTCGTTGAATGCACGACGATATCAGCACCAAGCGCCAGCGGTTGCTGCAGCAACGGCGATAAAAAGGTGTTATCCACCACAACCCGCGCGTTCAGCTTTTTCGCCAGTGTGCACACTGCTCGCACATCAGTAATTTGTAATAACGGATTTGACGGCGTTTCCAGCCAGATCATGCCCGGCTGTGCGGCAGTTAACTGCTGTTGCCAGCCGGTTTGCTGAAAATTTATCACCTGTAGCTTAAAGGCTTTTTTACGTTGCGCTAAATTAGTGAATAGACGGTAACTACCACCATAACAATCATGCGGTATCACCAACGTATCGTCCGGTGTTAGCAGCTGCAACGCCAGTAAACAAGCAGACATACCACTACCGGTCACAATCGCCTTAGCGCCGCCTTCAAGTTCAGCCAGCGTTTCGGCCAATAAATCACGGGTAGGATTGTTCGACCGCGAATAATCGTATTTACCGGGCTGCCTAAAAGCAGTTAGTTCATAGGTCGAAGTTAAATACAGCGGCGGGGTTACCGCAGAAAAAGCCGGGTCCTGTGCAATGCCAGCACGGGCAGCAATAGTTGCAGCATGACGTTGTGACATAATACACTCCCATTTAGATGTTTAGACGTCTAAAAGTATAGTGTTAGAAAAATAGAAGTCAAACCATTTAGCCGTCTATAATGATTATTTGTTGCACACTATTTGACTGTACGGCATAACAAGATAGAATTTCGGGCACTTGCGCGAGCAATACAACATAATGACTAATTACAAGGTAACCATATGGCTAAGTGGAATGGGGAATACATTCACCCGTACGCGGAACACGGTAAAAAATCAGAACTGGTAAAAAAGATCACCGTATCTATTCCGCTGAACGTACTAAAAGTACTAACCGATGAACGTACCCGCCGTCAGGTTAACAACCTGCGACATGCAACCAACAGCGAATTATTGTGTGAAGCCTTTCTGCATGCCTTTACCGGCCAGCCGCTGCCTGCCGATGAAGATTTACGCAAAGATAACCCACATCAAATCCCGGCCGAAGTCCGGCAGATTTTGACAAGTATGGGTAAACCGATCCCGGTTATTATTGAAGCTGACAGCGACGAAGAATAACGCCGTATTGCTGTACCGCAGCAAAAAAAAACCGCCTGCAGGCGGTTTTTTTATTGCTTCAGGTTACTGGCTAACTCATAGCCGCCTGTAGTTTTTTCATCGCATTTTTTTCCAGCTGACGTACCCGCTCAGCCGAGACACTGTAACGATCTGCCAATTCTTGCAACGTTAGCTTGTTATGATCTAACCATCGGGCACGTATAATGTCCTGGCTGCGATCATCCAGTGTGCGCATCGCAGCCTGCAGCCGATCTACTGCAGCATTATCCCACTGATCTTCCTCAACCCGGTGCGCCAGATCAGAAGCTTTATCTTCCAGATAGTACACTGGTGCAGTGAAAGCCGCTTCGTCGTCTTCATCCGGCGCATCAAAAGGCATATCATAGTTGCTCATCCGAGCTTCCATTTCACGCACTTCGTGTTCCGCCACTCCCAACGACTCGGCAACGTTTTTCACTTCTTCCTGATTAAACCAGCCTAAATGCTTTTTCGCTTTGCGCAGATTGAAAAATAATTTGCGCTGCGCTTTGGTGGTGGCAATTTTAACAATACGCCAGTTTTTCAATACATATTCATGGATTTCGGCTTTGATCCAGTGCACCGCAAATGACACCAGACGCACACCAACGTTTGGGTCAAAACGTTTTACCGCTTTCATCAGGCCAATATTGCCTTCCTGAATTAAATCACTGACCGGTAAACCGTAACCTGAGTAGCTGCGGGCAATATGTACGACAAAGCGTAAGTGCGACATGATTAACTGCCGGGCTGCTTCCAAATCGCCATTTTGGTGTAAGCGCTCAGCCAGACTACGCTCTTCTTCCGCGCTGAGCATGGCAATGGAACTGACAGCATGAGTATAAGCTTCCAGACTGCTGCTGGTTGCTACCGGTAATGACATCATTTGTGCTGTATCGCTCATTTTTCTGTCCTGTCCTCAACTAAGTGCACCGATATTAGCACTCTTTGACTTAGAGTGCTAATTTTAGTTTCATCAGTTATTAGATCTGCTTATGCTAAAAAATAAGATGTAATAATTAAACGCTATTAAGGGCCGGTGGGTTCAATCGCACTGATATGCCGCCGCACGGATAGATAAGAACCGCTAAGGCCAAGCAACATTGCCAGCAGCATCAGACTGAAAAACTCTGTAATACTCAGCGCCATAAGATCAAATTCGCTGTCATATAGTGAAGTTACACTGACTATCGCTCCCTGAAGCCACCACAACATCGTCTCAACTATCAGGAATGCCAGCAAACCGCCAAATACACCGTACCAGATACCGCTGTATAAAAAGGGGCGCTGAATAAAAGCGTCGGTTGCCCCCACCAGTTTCATCACTTCTATTTCATCTTTTTTGCTCATTATCGACAACCGAATCGTGTTACCAATAATCAGCAGCACCGCGCCGAGCAATAGCACGGCTATTACCAATACCGCCTGTCGCAGCAGGCTGACAATGGCATCGAGCCGGGTCAACCAGTCAATATCCAGCTTGCCAAACTCGACAATGCGCTCTTTGGACAATCGCTCAAGCAACTGGCGGGCGCTGGCCGCGGTAGTATTTTTCGGCAATACAAGTAGCACATCCGGCAGTGGGTTATCGGTCAGATAGTTCAGTGCCGCACCAAAACCACTGACGGCGGCAAATTCGTCCAGTGCCTGTTTTTTGCTGATGTGCGTAACGCGGGCAATATCGTTGTCAGCCTGTAAAATCTTCTGCAGGCTGCTGATCTGTGTGTCAGTGCTGCCTTCCCGGATAAATAAACTGATTTCCGCCGCCTGGGTAAAGCTTTCACTAATTTGCTGCACATTTTTTACCAGCAAATGCAGGGTAGCGGGCAGGGTCAGGCTAACACCCAGCACACCAATAGTCAGAATGGATGCAGATGGCGTACGCCAAAGTTCGCCTAAACTAAACAGTGCCTGACGCACATGATTGACCCAAAACATAACAAAACGCCGACCCAGGCCTATTTTATGGCTGGATGCGCCACTGGTTATCCGGCCCGAAAATAGAATGCTCATAGCGGGTCCTCTTCGTACTGCAGCAAGCCATCATTTATCATCTTGCCTTGCTTCAACGTCAGCGTGCGGTATTTCATCCTAGCAACCAGCCCCAGATCATGCGTGGCAACCAACACAGATACACCCACCTGATTAAAAGCTTCAAACACCCGCATAATGTCCTTGGACAAATCCGGGTCAAGGTTACCGGTTGGTTCATCAGCCAGCAGCAATGGTGGTTTATTCACTACGGCCCGGGCAATACCAACCCGTTGTTGCTCGCCACCTGACAACGTATGTGGCAGGCAACGCAGTTTATCCAGCAGGCCCACTTTGTCCAGCGCAGCATGTACCCGTTTTACCATATCCTTGCCGCTAAACCCCTCAATAACCAAAGGCAGGGCAACATTGTCAAACACGGTATGATTCATCAGCAAACGATGATTCTGGAAAATAATACCTATATCCCGGCGTACAAAGGGAATATGTGGCCGGCGGATCCGGCTAAGATCGACTTCATTTATCAGAACCCGCCCCACACTGGGCCGCTCGATCAGGCTGATCAACTTTAACAGCGTACTTTTACCGGCACCGGAGTGGCCGGTTAAAAACGCCATTTCACCTTTTTCCAGTTTAAAACTGACGCGGTCTAACGCAACAAAACCGCCCGGGTAACTTTTACTGACCTGATCAAACTCCAGCATTTTTATACTTCCCTGCTAAACAACGCGCGAATAAAGTCCTTGCTGTTAAACACACGTAGGTCATCAATGCCTTCACCCACGCCTATATAGCGCAGCGGCGTTTTAAACTGATCTGCGATTGCAAAAATGACGCCCCCTTTAGCGGTACCATCAAGTTTGGTTAAGCTGATACCGGTGAGGTTCACCGCTTCGTTAAACACTTTGGCCTGATTCAAAGCATTCTGCCCGGTGCCTGCATCCAGCGTCAGCATCACTTCATGCGGCGCGGCCGGATCTATTTTTTGCAACACCCGAACAATTTTTTTCAGCTCTTCCATCAAATGGGCTTTATTTTGCAAACGCCCAGCGGTATCGGCGATCAATACGTCGACCTTACGCGCTTTGGCTGCCTGATAAGCGTCAAAAATAACCGAGGCGCTGTCCGCACCGGTATGCTGGGCCACCACCGGAATATTATTTCGCTCACCCCAGACCTGCAGTTGCTCTACCGCAGCCGCGCGGAACGTGTCGCCCGCCGCCAGCATCACACTTTTGCCCTGCTGCTTAAACTGCTGCGCCATCTTACCTATAGTAGTGGTTTTTCCGACGCCATTTACACCCACCATTAAAATGATAAAAGGGCCTTCAGTATTCACCGGCTGCAGAGGCTGTTCCACATCCTGCAGTAACGCGGCCATATCCTGCTGCAATTTTTCAAATAGCAGTGAAGAATCCTTAAGTGACTTGCGATCAGCATGTTGCTC
>JBFKFH010000172.1:0-6936 GCA_041618685.1 Rheinheimera sp. | reverse complement strand
TGTGGCCTGACGAGCCAGATTGATCAACATGTGTTATTGAAAACAGCCCGCTTGTGCGCCGTTGACTCCCGTACATTCAATCGCTGCAGTATTAACGTCAGCATTCAGTCATTATTGGATCAGCAATGGTGGCAATGGCTGGAACAGATGTTGTTGAGCGGTCAGCTGGAGCCACAGCAATTAGCATTGGAAGTTTCTGAACATCATTTGCTTAAAAATTATAATCAACTGAAAAATAAGTTGTTGAAGTTGCACCGATCGGGTTTTAGCTTAATTGTCGATCAGGTCGGTTTAGTGATAGACAATGCGGTATATGTTGATGAACTGCCGTTAGAGTCGGTCAAGTTACATCCGTCGGTAGTGCGCAATATCGATCAACATCTGGAGCAGCAGCTATTTGTCAGGGGCTTAATTGCTGGCTTTGCCGGTAAGGGCGTTCGGGTACTTGCTACCGGCGTAGAACTGGAGCAGGAATGGCTTGTGCTGCAGAAGCTGGGTATTGCTGGTGGTCAGGGGTTTTATTTCAGTCAACCGTTGAACCAGATAATAACGCAAGGTCAGTCGCAGTGATCAAGCCTCGATAATATAAACCTTTTAGCCCCTGCAAGCCGCCGGTATGAAAGAAGCTTAACCGGCTGCCGGCGGGCACAGCACCCGATTTCACCAGGTCGAACAGTGCAGCCAGTGCTTTTCCGGTATACACAGGTTCAACATAGACATTTTGTAGTGCCATTGTGCCGCAAAACTGTAGTAATTCTGCATCAAAACGACCATAACCTTTACCTGCATAATCCAGATTAACCTGCCAGTTGGGTATCGGCCGCTCTGTATTAATTAGTTGCTGCACCTTATGCGGTAACGAGATGTCTTTGACGACGGCAATGCCCAGAACACTGCAGTGATGACGATTAATAATACCAGCCAATGTACCGCCGCTTGCCGTGGCGCAAACAATCATATCTGCCGGGCCGGCTGGGGTAGTTGCCAGATCGAGCTCTGCCACACCTTGCGCACCGTGTTCAGAGGAACCGCCTTCTGGCACCAGCAGCAAATGCGGATGTAACGTTTGCAATTGTTGCAGAAAATCCGAGTCAGCACGTCGACGGTAGGTTGCGCGATCGATAGCCTGTAATTGCATACCCATTTGCCGGCAAAACGCCAAGGTCGGGTTGTTCAGATCAAGCGCCTCAGTTCTGACATAGGCCAAACTTTGAAGACCAAGCAGCTTGCAACTGGCTGCTACTGCGCACAGGTGGTTGGAAAACGCACCGCCAAAGGTAACAATGCCGGCTTTATTTAATGCCCTTGCCTGTGCCAGGTGATACTTCAGCTTCAGCCACTTATTGCCTGAAATTTCCGCGATTGTTGTTTCCAGCTGGCAGATCCATAGCTGTACCTTATATTCTGACATAGTTGGGTCAGACAGCATTTGCCAGCGCGGTGTGGGTGAAAAAAGTTCAACATCAGTCTGATGTGGCATGTTAAGAAGCATGACAGTAGCCGGAATTGTCGCTAGTATAGCGTTACACAGGGAGCTAATGGCAGCGCTATGCTGATAAAAATAATAAACGGCCTCAAGCGGATACCTAAAACTCAGACAGCACAGATTGCTGTGCATATGAGCAGTTCTTCGTTACGTCTGGTTGAATTAACCAAAGCAACAATGTCATATCGTGGCAGCACTGACTATACCGGTGAGAACTGGCAGCAACCGCTGCGCACTATGCTGGCAGAGGTGGCAGCAAACAGTCGGTTGCATATTGTGTTATCCCCCGATTTTTATCAGCTGGTGCAGCTAGACAAACCCGCCGTATCTGATAGTGAAATGTTGCAGGCGCTACCATGGCAGGTGAAAGATCTGGTAAGTATTACGCCTGAAGATATTGTCGCCGACTATATTGATTTGCCTGGTAATGCGGCACAGCCAGCAAAGATAAATGTTGTGGTCGCCCGCTTAGGCTGGCTAAAGCAATTAGTCACCGAAGTCGAGCAGGCCGGGCAGACTATCGTGTCTATACAACCTGAAGAATGGTTAGCTGCGCAGCTGGTTGAGCCTGCAGCTCACGCGACTATGTTGGTGATACATCAGCCTGAGCAGGAAGTGCTGATCCAGATAGTACGTGATGGCATGTTGTATTTTTCCCGCCGTACCCGTGGTTTCACCGGGTTACATCTGAGCTCTGCGGCTGAACTGCGTGACGGTCTGCTAGATCGGTTACAACTCGAATTACAACGTTCTATGGATTACTTTGAAAGCCAGCTGAAACAGCCTCCGGTGCGCGATATCCAGCTATTAATGACACAATCTGCGCTTATCGGCGAGTTGTTGCATAACAGTGGTTTTACCCGGGTGGACGCCTTGGCGCCGCGCACTACGGCGGCGAACTTCAGCGTAGAGCAATTACTTAATTGCTGGCCTGCCGTGGCAGTGCTAAATCAGTGCGCAATGGAGCCTGGCAAATGAAGCAACAGGTTAATTTATACCAGCCAATTCTTTACCCCGTTCGTGAGCGATTCAGCTTAAAGCAGTTGTTAATCAGTTGGTCGGTTTTGGTATTGCTGCTGGCCGCTGCGTGGTTTTGGTTGAACCTGCAACAGCAGCATAGTGCCGGGCAATTAAGCACGCAACAGCAACAGCTTACGTTACTGCAGCAAGAGTTAACGTTATACCAGGAAGCACTGGCACAGCGTAAACCCGCGACTGAGCTGGTTTTGCAATATCGCGCAGCCGAACATAGCGTGCTGCAAAAGCAGCAGTTATTAAATTACGTAACCCAGCAACAGCAACTGGCGAGCCAGTTTTATAGTCCGATATTGCAGCATTTAGCACAGATAGACCGGCAGGAACTATGGCTTACCGGTTTTAGCTTACAGCAACAATACAGCAGTTTTAATGGTATAGCGCTGCGGCCGGACAGTGTACCGTTATGGCTGGAAGACTTACGTAAGCTTGGCTACTTTCGCGGTCAGCGCTTTAGTCAGGTAAAGCTGTTACAGGTGCCCGGCCAAAAAGCGGTGAACTTTGAACTTGTTGCACAACAAGGAGCCGAGCCATGAGCCAGTGGCAGTTACTTAATGAACGTTATAGTCAGTTGCAGCAGCGGGAGAAAATATGGCTCTGGGCTGGCAGCCTGTTGCTGACATTATGGCTGGTGTTGATTTATCTGTTAGAGCCGAAGTGGCAACACATTAGTCAGGCAGATTTGCAATTACAATCCATGCAGCGGCAACAACAGGATATGCTACAGCAATCAGAGCAGTTGCGAGAGCAGCTTGCTTTTGATATGGATAAAGATTACCGCAACCGCATTGCATTATTGCAACAGCAACAGCAACAACTAAATGAGCAAATCAGGCAGGGCGCCAGCCATTTTATCGGTGCTGAGCAAATGGTCAGTTTGCTGCAGAATGTGTTGTACAGCAGTAAGGCTGTGCAGGTGCGCAGTTTACATACTGCGCCGCCGCAGCCGGTGCGTTTGCAAGGGCAGGCAGAAGAAGAGCCGGCGCTACTGTTCCAGCATACGCTCACTCTGGTGATGGCAGGCAGTTTTGTCCAACTGCAACAAGTGTTACAGCAGATCGAGCAGCTACCCTGGCTGGTAAACTGGGCTGGGCTACAATACCGGGTAACCGATTATCCGCAGGCTGAACTAACAATAGAATTGGGTACCGTCAGTGAAAATGAAGATTTTATACGTCTGTAGCCTGTGTCTGCTGCTCAGCGGTGCCGTAGCAGCGGATCCAACCCGGCCAGCGCCAGGCTGGCAAGCAGCTAACGATACAAAAACGGCTACCGCAGTGCCTACGCCACGGTTGCAGCTGATTAAACAAACGGCAAGTGGCCGGGTAGCGTTGATAGATGGCGATTTAGTGCGCCAGGGCGACCGATATAAACAGTATCTGGTGACGCAGATATTAGCGGCCCAGGTGGTATTGGAATTAAATGGTGAGCAGCTGGTGCTGCCGTTACTTAACACAGCGATAAAACAATATGAAAAATAAAGTAGTGTATAAAGTGCTGTGGGCCTGCAGTGGCGTGCTGTTGGCCGGATGTCAGGCATTTGAGCCCGGCACAGTGCCAAAACAGGCCACAAAAGAATTGCAGCAAGCACAGCAACCTATCGTCGCTGCACCGGCGCCACGGGTGCCTGCTGCTGTTACGCAGGATTTAGTTAGCAACAATTACACGTCGCAACAACCGGAATTACCGCGTTTTAATGTTTCAGCTGTGCAGGCCGAACTGCCCGACTTTTTCCAGTCTTTGGTTGCTGACACTGCCTACAGTGTTGTGTTGCATCCGGCCGTTAGCGGGCAGATCAGTGTGCAACTGAAACAGGTGACGCTGGCTGAAACTATGGCCATTGTGCAACAACTCTACGGCTTTGATATTCGTCAGCACGGTATGGTGTATAAAGTTTATCCGGCGGGGTTGCGCACTGAGACAATAGCTGTCAATTATCTGATGCTGCAACGGCAGGGCTTTTCTTCTATTGCTGTTAATTCCGGCGGTGTGTCACAAGATAACCAAAGCGGGCAAAATGGCCAGGGCAACCGCAATAATAACGGGTCGCAAGGCAACTCTGGTCAGGGTGATTTCGCTAATCAAAACCAGTCACAGAATGGTCAGCAGCAGTTTAATGGCAGTACGATTCAAAGTGAAAGCAAAACAGACTTCTGGAAAGATCTGCAAAAAGCTGTCAGCACAGTGCTTGGCGCGGGTCCGGAACGCATGGTTGTGGTGACACCCCAAGCCGGGCTGGTAACAGTGCGCGGTATGCCGGAGGAAATTGCCGCGGTTAAGGCGTATCTCGGGCAGTCAGAGCAACATCTGCAACGGCAGGTTGTACTGGAAGCAAAGATTATTGAAGTAACGCTGAACGATGAATATCAGCAGGGTATTAACTGGCAAAATGCCATGATGAACCTGCGTAATACCAGCTTTAATTTTACTACCAGTGGTGCCGTGGCCAGTAATGCCATCAGTTCATCATTGGGCGGCGTTAGTGCCATTTCGTTTAACAATGCTGATTTCAATGGCGTAATTAACCTGCTGGAAACGCAGGGTAATACGCAGGTGCTGTCCAGCCCGCGCGTCACAGCAATGAATAACCAAAAAGCAGTGATTAAGGTTGGTCAGGACGAGTACTTTGTCACCGATGTTAGCAGTGATACCACCGTTGGCGCTGGCGGTACCACCAGTTCACCGAATATTTCGTTGCAGCCCTTTTTCTCTGGCATCGCGCTGGACGTTACACCACAGATAGATCAGCACGGTGGCGTGATTTTGCATGTTCACCCCTCAGTGACTGAAACAGCAGAGCAAAATAAAACTATTCGTTTTAGTAATGAGCAGGTTGTTCTGCCACTGGCACAAAGCAATATTCGCGAGTCTGATACCATAATTAGGGCGCGCAGTGGTGAAATTGTCGTGATCGGCGGCTTAATGCAAACGGTCACCAGCGACAGCGAATCGCGCACCCCCGTGCTCAGTGCTATTCCGCTGCTAGGCAAATTATTTACCAGTATCAACAAGGTAGAAAAGAAAAAAGAGCTGGTGATCCTGCTAAAGCCTACGGTAGTGGGTGACGGCGTCTGGCAACAGCAAATCCGCCAGTCTGCTGAGTACATCACAGACTGGTACCCACAATAACTATGTATCAACGCCACTTTCAGCTGAATAATATGCCATTCGGGCTTACGCCCGATACGGCATTTTTTGTGCCATTGCAGCAGCATCAGGATGTGCTGGCGGCGCTGAAAACGGCGTTGGCGGCGGGTGAAGGCTTTATCAAAATATGTGGCGAAGTCGGCAGCGGTAAAACGCTGCTATGCCGTAAGTTGCTGCAACAGGCTGCTGCTGACTGGCAGCTGGCGTATATTCCGGATCCTTACCTTACCCCGCTGGAATTACGCTGGGCGCTGGCTTTGGAACTGGGCTTGAAATACTCAGCGAATATTGAACCACCGCAATTATTGCAGCTGCTGCAGCGTCAATTAATGCTGCTGGCCGCACAGGGTAAGAAAGCCATCGTCTTAATAGATGAAGCGCAGGCGTTGCCGGATGATACGCTTGAGGCGTTGCGCTTGCTAACGAATCTGGAAACAGAACAACGCAAGTTGCTGCAAGTCGTATTGTTTGCGCAGCCAGAGTTAAACAGCAAGCTGGCGACGTACCGGTTTCGGCAGTTGCGCCAGCGCATTACCTTTTCCTGCGATCTCAGTCTGATGAGCCGACGTCAGGTGAGCGCCTATTTGCAACAAAGGTTGCGTCAGGCCGGGGCGCAGCGCGCATTGTTTAGCTCGCTGGCATTGCGCAGTCTGAACCGTTACAGCCGGGGTATTCCGCGGCTGGTGAATATTCTGGCCCACAAGGCGTTGTTGCTTGCTTTTGGTGAAGGGAAAGCCCGTGCCGGCTGTCAGCATGTGCGACTGGCGGCCTGGGATACCGACGATGTGCAGCCAAAGCCTAAAGCCTGGTGGTGGTACGGTGCCAGTGTAGCGGCATGTTTGGCCGCTGCCGGGGTGTTAGCTGCCAGCCGTCAGTGGTGGCCGGGGTGGATACCGCTATGAGTATATTGAATAAAATGCTGCGCGATCTGGAGCAGCGGCAACATGATGATGTGCAGGCGCCGACCGCTGGTATTGCCGCAGGTAGCGAGCGGCCACTGTGGCTTAATGCGTTATTAATTCTCAGTTTTATACTGCTATGCTTTGCGGTATTCGCTATTTTAACCCGCCCGGTCACACCGGTATTGCCAACCACCGTTAGCGCAGAGGCTGCAGCTGTAGCCCCCGATATCATTACGCGGCAGACCGATGCCCAGGTAACCGATGTTCCGGTCATTGATGACCCGGCAACCGATGTTCAAGCAACGGAAGCTCAAGCAACGGAAGCTCAAACAACCGATGTTGCGATAACTGATGCCGCAACAGATG
>JBFKFH010000171.1:0-6982 GCA_041618685.1 Rheinheimera sp. | reverse complement strand
CTAGCTAAATAACGCAGTTTGGATATCTTAAACCGCTGTAAATTGACTGCCTTTTCCTCAATGTTCTACAACTTTAGTCGATACATCTACCGTCTGCAGGCCTGCAGGAACTGTCGCTTTTTGTGACTTGACGGTAAAAATCAACGCGAGCGCTGTCTTTGTGCAGTTGTACGACTAAAAGCCAATAGATTAGCCAGACCAGTTGGCATCAACTGACAAATTTCTTGTTTCAGGCTGCGCATTATGTAAAGATCCAGCCCTTATTATTTATCGATCAATCCCAAGTCATGAGGGTGTTGCTATGCGCATAATTTTGTTGGGTGCCCCGGGTGCCGGTAAAGGAACCCAGGCTCAGTTTCTGATGAGTAAGTACGGCATTCCACAAATTTCTACCGGCGATATGCTGCGGGCGGCGATTAAAGCGGGTACTGCTCTTGGTTTAGCGGCCAAGCAGGTAATGGACGCCGGTCAGTTGGTATCAGATGATATTATTATTGGTCTGGTGAAAGAACGCATTGCCGAACCTGATTGCGCCAAAGGTTTCCTGCTGGATGGTTTTCCCCGCACTATTCCGCAAGCTGATGCGATGAAAGAAAAAGGCATTGTTATTGATCACGTTATTGAATTCGATGTACCGGATGAAGTAATCGTTGAACGTATGAGTGGTCGTCGAGTGCATCCTGCGTCAGGCCGGGTCTATCATGTCCGTTATAATCCGCCGAAAACTGAAGGTAAGGATGATGTGACAGGTGAAGAGCTGGTGCTGCGCCCTGATGATGTAGAAGAGACAGTGCGCAAACGTTTAGCTATCTATCATGAACAAACTGAGCCGTTAGTCGGTTATTACCGGGCCGAAGCAGAAGCTGGCAACACGCAATATCATCATATCGAAGGAACCAAAGCAGTAGATGCGGTTACCAAAGAACTGGTAGCGTTGCTGGGTTAACTCGTAGCATTAATAAAAAAGCCCTGATTAATCAGGGCTTTTTTATTACAGTAGTGGGGCAAATCTACGCTACTTTATCGTCATTCAATAGCGGTGTAACCGAGGTGGTTGTGCCGTGACTAATGCTGATTTTGCGCGGTTTTAAAGCTTCCGGCACTTCCCGAACCAGTTCGATATGCAATAAGCCATGGGCCATATTGGCCCCAGTAACCTTGATGTAGTCAGAGAGCTGGAATTTACGTTCAAAGTTACGCTCTGCAATGCCCTGGTGGACAAAACGGCGTCCATCATCCTTGCCGGCCTTTTGACCTTTTACCAGCAGGGTATTGTGTTCGGTTTCAATGCTCAGTTCTTGCTCGTCAAAGCCAGCAACGGCCATCGTTATGCGGTACTGATCTTCACCAGTTACTTCGATATTATATGGCGGATACGCCGGTTGCTTCTCATTACGTGCCGCCGCGTCCATTAAGTTCGCCAGGTGATCAAAGCCGATAAATGAACGGTAAAATGGAGTTAAATCAATATTTGTCATAACCAATTCCTCATTAGCAAACAGGTGTTGTGTGCCCTTCTGTCGAACGGGCGTTTAACGTAACCGGCGCAGCGGCCGGTATCCTCAGGTGCCGTATCCGGCCACCTGAACTGTAAATAAGGTTGATTTAGGCTATTTCAAGCCAACAAATTTTTTTTCTGCGGTTTAATTTACGTTGACCAGTGTTTTCAATGCCGTCAGTGCTGCATCATAATCTGGCTCTTGCGCTAACTCTGCAACCTGCTGCAGATAAGCCAGTTTGCCTTTATTATCGATAATTAACACTGCCCGCGCCAACAGCCCCATGTCTTTAATCAATAAACCATAGTTGCTACCAAAGTCACGCCATACCGCATCAGACAGCACCGGCAGTTTGTCTATTTGTTCTTGCTGGCAGTAGCGTTTTTGCGCGAAAGGTAAATCTGTGCTGATAGTCAGCAGCACGACATTTTCCGGCAAGTTGGCGACTTCACTATTAAAACGTTTGGTTTGCAGCGAACATATCCCGGTGTCTATACTGGGCACCACGCTGATCATAACGGTTTTACCTTTATAATCAGCCAACGTGACGGTTTTAAAGTTGCTATTCACTACTTTAAAGTCGGGGGCGCGCATACCAAGGTTAATTTTTTTGCCGAGGAGTACTACCTGTTGATCGCCAGCTTTTATCTGGCTTAAGCGCTCGGGTAGCTGAGCTTGTAAATCAATTGCTGATGCAGAAAAGCTCAGACTGGTGATAGCAAAAGCCAGAATGGTGCTACTATAGAAATTCGATAATGCTGACATGATGCAACTCCTGTTAATATTGCATGCTGTTGAAGTAATCGGCTGGAAACACAACATATTTTTTGCTGTTTACGCCAGAACCAGAGATTTCAGTCTAGACTGAAATGAAGCCTGTACGAAGTGAGAAGCCGATGACCACAGCGGTACTAATATGTGACGATTCTAATCTGGCAAGAAAACAACTTGCCAGAATTCTACCACAGGAGTGGCAAAGCAACTTGTTTTTTGCTGGCCACGGCGCAGAAGCGCTGGATACATTGCTAACGCAGCATATTGATTGGTTGTTTCTCGACTTAAATATGCCGGTTATGGATGGCTATCAGGTACTTGCAGAATTAAAGCAGCGTCAGCTGAAGCTCAATGTTGTAGTGGTATCCGGTGATGTGCAGCCAGAGGCATTTGAACGCGTAAAGAGCCTCGGAGCGCTGGATTTTATCCGCAAGCCAGTCGATAGCATTAAGCTACAGCAGTTAATGCAGCAACATGCAGTGAAAGCAACGGCAGCAGTGCCCGCTGCACCGGTTAAGGCAGCGCCGGCTTCAGCAGCACTGGGTGCAGAGATGCGCGATGTGTTGCAGGAGCTGACGAATGTTGCGATGGGGCAAGCTGGAGACCTGTTGGCCCGTCTGCTTAATGTATTTGTAAAACTACCTATTCCAAATGTGAATTTAATTGAGGTCAGTGAGTTACATATGGCACTGGCGTCGGTTGAGCATGAATCAACAACGTCTGCAGTATGCCAGGGCTTTATCGGTGGCGGTGTATCCGGCGAAGCGCTGTTAATCCTGACCGATTCGAGTTTTAAAGATATTGCCAGTCTGATGAATTACCACGGTGATCTGACCGTTAAAATTGAACTTGAGTTATTGATGGATATCGCCAATATCCTGATCGGTGCTGTTCTAAAAGGGCTAGCGGAACAAATTGATATGACGTTTAGTCAGGGACACCCTGTGGTATTAGGGCAGCATGCGCCTGTTAGCGAAATGATTAAAACTAATGCCAAACGCTGGCGCAAAACACTGGCAATTGAGTTAAGTTACGGGATTGAAAATTATAATATCAGCTGCGATCTACTGCTGTTATTTACGGAAGACAGCCTGAAAACACTCAATTATAAAGTTGCATTTCTGCTGGAGGAGTAAGGATGTCACAGGCACAGGTTGATGTATCAGAAGTTCATTGGCTGATGGACATGTTTCAGACAGTTGATGTTGGGTTAGTTGTGCTGAATTGTGATTATCGGATCCAGGTGTGGAACGGCTTTATGGAGAATCACAGCGGCTTAACGCCAAGACAGGTACGTGACCGATATTTGTTTGATTTATTCTCCGAAATTGATGAAGACTGGCTGCGGCGCAAGTGTGACCCGGTGATTCTACTGAAGAACAGGGCGTTTACGATTTGGGAGCAGCGGCCATATATTTTTAAATTCCGTAACTATCGGCCCATTACCGGCAGTGCAGAATATATGTATCAGAACAGTACTATCTTCCCGCTTTCTGATGCTCGTGGTCAGGTGACTCACCTGTGTTTTATTATTTACGATGTTACAGATGTTGCCGTTAGCCGCATTGAGCTGGAGTCGATGAATGGACGGCTGAAGCAGTTGACTAAAACTGACTTTTTAACACAGCTGTTTAATCGTGGCCATTGGGAAGAAAACTTAATCCAGGAGTTTCAGCGTTTACGCCGGTATGCCCATAAAAGCACGTTGTTAATGTGTGATATAGACCATTTCAAACGTATTAACGACACCTACGGCCATGCGGCTGGTGATGCCGTTATTCAGGCTATCGCCACAGCGGTAAGGAATAACCTGCGTACCACTGACATTGCCGGGCGATATGGCGGCGAAGAATATGCGGTGTTACTGGTAGATACCACACTGGAGCAGGCCGGCATCATGGCAGAACGTTTACGGCAATCGGTTGAGGCATTGGTAGTCAATTACCACGATCATCAGATTAAAGTTACGCTGAGTCTTGGTCTGGCGGAATACCAACCCGTAATGACAGAGCACAGGCAGTGGATAGAGGCATCTGACAAAGCGCTTTATCAATCTAAAGCCAATGGCCGTAATCAGGTTACGTGTACGCAGTAAAGTTAGCGCATATATTACAATGCCTCTTGCTCAGGGCAGCTAGCCAGCAAGGTTACGCTGCCGTCTTCATTTAGTTGTTCCAGATAAACTGTAAATCCCCATAAGCGGTGCAGATGCTTTAACACCTGACGCTGACTGTCAGCCAGCGGTATACGATTTTGCGGAATATAACGTAACGTCAAAGAGCGATCGCCGTTAAGGTCAACATTATGGATTTGTATATTGGGCTCTATCTGGCTTAAGTTGTATTGCTGAGACAGCATATGACGGATTTTCTGGTAGCCTTCCGCATTATGGATAGCCGCCACTTCCAGGCTACCTTCTTCGTCATCATCAACGATGGCAAACAGGTGAAAATCACGGATGACTTTTGGTGAGAGATATTGGCTGATAAAGCTCTCATCTTTAAAGTTTTGCATGGCAAAATGTAGTGTGTCTAGCCAGTCGCTGCCAGCCAGATCCGGAAACCACTCTTTGTCTTCAGCGGTTGGATGCTGACAAATACGGCGGATATCTGAAAACATCGCAAAACCTAACGCATAGGGGTTAATGCCGGAATAATATTTACTGTTGTATTCCGGTTGTGCCACGACATTAGTATGGTTGTGCAGCACTTCGAGCAAAAAACGGTCACTGACGACGCCCTCGTCGTACAGGTGTTGTAATATGGTGTAGTGCCAGAATGTAGCCCAGCCTTCGTTCATTACCTGAGTTTGTTTTTGCGGGTAAAAATACTGCGATATTTTTCGTACAATACGTACAATTTCACGTTGCCAGGATTTTAGCAGCGGGGCGTTTTTTTCAATAAAATACAGCATGTTTTCTTGCGGCTCGGCAGGGAATCGTAATACCTTTTCCGCCTCATTGCCCGCCTTAACCGGTATAGTTCGCCATAATTCATTCACTTGCGACTGCAAATAAGTTTCCCGTTCCTGCTGGCGCTTTTGTTCTTCATCCAATGAGATTTGTTGCGGCCTTTTATAACGGTCGACACCATAATTCATCAGTGCATGGCACGAGTCGAGCATATCCTCAACATCACCGACGCCATACTTTTCCTCGCATTGACTGATGTAGTGCTTAGCGAACACCAGATAATCAACAATAGAGCTGGCATCGGTCCAGGTTTTAAACAGATAGTTATTTTTGAAAAACGAGTTATGGCCGTAACATGCATGTGCCATCACCAATGCCTGCATGGTAATGGTGTTTTCTTCCATCAGATAGGCGATACACGGGTTTGAATTAATGACTATTTCGTATGCCAGTCCCATATTGCCACGTTTATAGTTTTGTTCGGTCTGAATAAATTTTTTGCCGTAAGACCAGTGATGGTATCCCAATGGCATACCGACACTCGAATAGGCATCCATCATTTGCTCTGCGGTGATGACTTCTATCTGATTGGGATAGGTATCGAGTTTGTAATATGCTGCAACTCTGGCAATTTCAACGTGATAGGCATCCAGCAGCTCGAAGGTCCAATCCGGGCCATCTGGCAGGCACTGTATCGGCTTTACTTTTGCTTTTGCCATAACAACCTCAATAAGTTCTAAGTATCTTTATGCTGCCTGTTTTTTAAACAGCTCACGGAATACCGGGTAAATATCACTGACTTCTTTTATATGTTGAATAGCAAAGTTATCAAATCGAGGCAGCAGGTTTTCATATTCATGCCACAGGCTCTGGTGGGCTCTGGGCGTTATTTCGATGTAAGCGTAGTAGCGCAGCAGCGGTAATAACTTGTTCGCCAGTAATGCAGCACAGGGCGCACTGTCATCTGTCCAGTTATCGCCATCCGATGCCTGCGCCGCATAGATATTCCATTCCACCGGGTTATAACGGTCCAGTACAATGTCATGCATCAATTTTATCGCGCTGGAGACAATAGTGCCGCCGGTTTCTTGTGAGTAAAAAAACTCCTGTTCATCCACTTCTTTTGCCTGGGTGTGATGGCGGATATACACCACTTCGACATTTTTATAACTGCGGCTGAGAAACAGATACAGCAAAATGTAAAAGCGCTTCGCCATATCTTTAGTGGCTTGATCCATTGAACCGGACACATCCATTAGACAGAACATGACGGCCTTGCTGGTGGGTTCCGGCCGTTTTTGGAAGTTGCGAAAGCGTAAGTCAAAACTGTCGATAAACGGCACGGCAGCAATACGTTTTTTCAGTGCATCAATATCAACAATAACCTGTTGCAGCAGCTGCTGATCCGGTACCGGTTCGCGCTGTAGGTCGGCCAGTTGTTGTTCCAATTCGCGCAGCCGGGCTTTTTTTCCGGCCGTCATCGCCACGCGGCGGGCCAGTGAGCCACGTAACGATCGGACAATATCAATATTGCTGGGTACACCGTCAGAGCGGTAACCTGCCCGGACATTTTTGTACTGTACCAATTTGTCGAGTTGGTTTTTCCGCAGATTGGGCAATGCCAAATCTTCAAATAGCAGATCCAGATATTCATCTTTAGAAATCGAAAACACAAAGTCATCGGAACCTTCACCATCAGCACTGGCATCCCCCTGACCGCTGCCGCCACCCTGGCCGCCTTGCGGCCGCTTTATGCGATCGCCCGGGCTAAACTGATCATTGCCCGGATGTACAATTT
>JBFKFH010000170.1:0-7050 GCA_041618685.1 Rheinheimera sp. | reverse complement strand
GGCTAAAGATTTAGAATGCGCAGAGGCTTCTGCTAAACAAGAACTGATTTTGCTCTTGTTTACATAGTCTTGGTACGCAGGTAATGCGATAGCGGCTAAAATACCGATGATCGCTACAACGATCATTAATTCAATTAAGGTAAAACCTTGTTGAGTGCGTTTCATAATTACTTCTCCTGATGTTTTGTTAGCCACTTGGGGCTACCTGTTATTCTGGCGATTTTTACCGGCGGTGCAAGCAAATTGCTACTAAATTTAACAGATTTATGTAAATACTTGCTATATAACGCAATTATTGCCCAATATGCTTAAATTGCCAACAAGTTGTATAGTATATAAGGGCTAGTTTTGGCGCTCTAAATAATACCGGTTATAGGAAACTGCGGTTATTTGTCGCTGCCAGGCTGCCGTTTAACGCGCGCCAGCGGGCAAAAGTGTAACAATGTTAACGGCGTTTTTTAGCCAGCTAAAAGCGCCAACCGGGCTAAAAATTGTTGCCCCCATGGCGATAACAGCCACACCACCAGCATGGCATTGCCCAGAATGACAAAACCGAACTCACGGCGGAACGATTGCTTGCGGCGTTTATGCGCCAGTTGCTGCTGGGCGATGTAAGCGCCGGGCCAGCCGCCGATCAGGCTGAACAGTTGCAGGGTTTCTTCGGTCAGCCGGTTGCCGTGGCGGGCAATAGCGGCTTCTTTGTCGGCTTTATACAGCCAGTAGGTAAATAAGCTGGCTTCGATATACAGCAGCGGTAACACGTATACCAGCTTGCCAAACAACAGGGCCGCGGCAACGGCGATAAGAAAGCTAAGCCGAAACAGCAGTGAAATATGATTGGCACGGGCAATGTCGGCAGCGCCGTCCAGCGGCGGCTTTGCCGGTGCGGCTATGTTGCTGGCAGCGTGCAATTGCCACGGTGCGGCGATAACGCGGCCTTGTTTGTCTTTAGCCAGTGCAAATTTTAGCTGGTCGCCGTTTTGTGGCCGGCCGTTACTGCCGGCTTGATCGCGGATATGAAAAAACAGTTTTTCGTTACTTTGGTCGCATACCACAAAGCCGAAGCCTTTATCGTCGCGCCAGAATACTACGGTACCGGTCAGCTGCATTGGGGTGTCCTGTTAGCGGGTCTCATTCCGTGAGACCCGCGCACTGTAACAGAAGTTTAGTCAATCATCGTATGCGCGGTATAAATTACGCTGTTTTAGCGCTTTATAGTTAACCGCATAGATAAATCAATGGCTTGCACATGCTTGGTTAGGGCGCCGCTGGAAATGTAATCGACCCCGGTGCTGGCTAGTTCGGTCAGGCGCTCGCTGGTGATATTGCCCGATACTTCCAGTTTGGCCTTGCCGTTGGTAATAGCTACCGCTTCTTTAATATCGGCCAGGCTGAAGTTATCCAGCATAATAATGTCGGCGCCGGCGTCTAATGCCAGGCGCAGCTCGGCCAGATTTTCGGTTTCCACTTCTACCGGCTTGCCGGCAAAATTTTGTCGGGCACAGGCCACGGCAGCGGCAATAGAGCCAGAGGCGGCTATATGGTTTTCTTTAATTAAAAAGGCATCAAACAAACCGATACGGTGGTTTTTACCGCCACCGGTTGCTACTGCGTACTTTTGCGCAAACCGCAGCCCGGGCAGGGTTTTGCGCGTATCTAACAGTTTAGTATTGCTGCCTTGCAAAAACTGCACGTAATAGGCAGTGGTGGTGGCCGTGCCGCTTAACAGCTGAATAAAGTTAAGCGCACTACGCTCGCCGGTAAGCAAGGTGCGCGCTGGACCGTTTAACTGGCACAACACGCTGTTAGCGCTAACCTTGTCGCCGTCTGCTACCTGCCATTGCAACGACACGTCGCCGCCCAGTTGCAAAAACACTTCATCAGCAAAAGCCCGGCCGCACATAATGCAGTCTTCGCGGGTAATAATGGTGGCGCTGGCCTGTTGCGCCGGCGGAATTAACGACGCGGTAATGTCGCCCTGTGCCAGCGGTAAAAAGCCTAAATCTTCTGCCAGTGCGCTTTTTACGGCACGGCGTATTTCCTGTTGTAGCATGCTGTTAAATTGTGTTGGCATAGTAAGTGTTACTGCAGTTAGTTGTGCTGAATTAGCGTAAGCTGATTGCCTTGTTGGTGGAATTCTAACTGCTTTAGCGCGCTCATGCCCAGTAATATCTCGGTGCCGGCTAAATTCGGCACTATGCTGGCGGGAATATTATGTAACACGATATCACCCAGTTGCAGCCGGTTTACCTGGCTGCGGTACGCGGTGGTTAAGCCATTAGCGGTACTTACCTGCATGGGCGCGCCCCGCGGCAGGCCGAGCTTTTCTGCGGTGGCTGCCGCTATGGCCAGCGTGGTAGCGCCGGTATCAAGCATAAAGTCGACCGGCTGCTCGTTAACCAATGCGGTGCCGACATAATGGCCATGTTTATTGCGGATAAGCACGGTACGGGTTTCACCAAGGCTACCTTGCACGCTGTGCAGTTGCGGGTTTGGGTTTAGCTGTTTGTTAATGGTGTCCTGAAAAAACACAAACAACAACAGCATAACGATAAGCCAGGCAATAATAGCGAAGGTCTTACCATATTTGTTTGTGGGGTCAGGCGCTTGCATTAAAAGCCTCCAGCATTGACAATAGCGTCATAGCTTACTGACACCGCCCGGCAAAGGCAAAACTTCTGATGACTGCCCACCCGCCCGCCATGCACATTCGCCCCAGCCCGCACTATGATGCGCGCCCGGCCAATGACGTAATAAGTTTACTGGTGATCCACAATATCAGTTTGCCGGCTGGCTGCTTTGCTACTGCACCGGAGCAAAGCTATGTTGATGCCTTGTTTATGGGCTGCCTGAACTGTGATGCTGAACCGGGCTTTACCGACTTACATGGCCTTAGGGTGTCGGCACATTGCGTGATCTGGCGCGACGGCCGTATTTTTAACTATGTACCTTTTAACCAGCGCGCCTGGCATGCCGGCGTTAGCCAGTTTGCCGGCCGTGAGCGTTGTAACGATTTTTCTATTGGTATCGAGTTAGAAGGTACTGACAATTTACCGTATACTGAGCAGCAATATCATAGCCTGATATCGTTGACTGAATTTTTAATGCAGCAGCATCCGGCTATTACGCCAGAGCGTATAGTTGGACACTGTGATATTGCGCCGGGGCGGAAAACTGACCCCGGCAAGGCGTTTGACTGGGTGCGCTACCGCAGTGCAATCAAGGAGTTTTCTGTATGACATTAATCAGTATGTTGCTGGCATTAATTATCGAGCGGCTGGCGGTGCGCAGCGATGCATGGCAAGCCAGCCGTTATTGCCGCGCCTATGTGCGTTTTACTGCCAGCTCGGGCCTGAGCCGGCTGGCGGCCAACAGCTTGGGGCAATATGTATGGCTGGCATTGCCCGGTGCAGTGGTGGCGCTGGTGTTGTGTCTGGCCGACAGCCATCTGGTTAGCCTGATAGTCAATATGCTGGTGCTGTTGCTGGGCATAGGCTGCTGGCACTATCGCCAGCTGTATAAACAGTATTTAAATGCGATGGAACGCGGTGACGAAGAAGCTGCCTTTATTACCATGCAACAAATTCGCACTGAAATGGGCAGCAACCGCGAGCAAAGCAGTTATGGCCAGTTATTGGTTTGGCTGAATTTTCGCTATTACGCAGCGGTGGTGTTCTGGTTTTTGCTGCTGGGTGTGTTTGGTGTCATTACCTACGCGCTGGTGCGTCATCTGCAAGAGGCGGTAGCGGAAGAAGATGCAGCCGATTACGCCAGCTGTACCGGCGATAACAACATGGCGGTTGCCTATGTAGCGCATTGGGCGAATTGGTTTCCGGCCCGCCTGTTCGGCCTGGGCTTTGCGCTGGTTGGGCATTTCTCCCGCGCATCAACCACGCTGCTGGGGTATTTCCTCGACTTTACTGCTGATAACGAACAGGTAGTGGTTGATGTCGCCACCGCTGCCGAAACCCTGCCGGCAGAAAGCTTGAATACGCTGGAAGATACCAGCTATATGGTGCAGTTGGCCAAGCGTAACATGCTGTTTTTCTTGGCATTTACTGCAATTCTTACGCTTACAGGCTGGTTGGGGTAAGGCTACTTATAGAGCGTGCTTTTCAGGGGGCCAGTTATTTAAGCAGAGTCGGATTGCCCTAAGCTAACCGTTGAAGCCCTGGACGGGCTGAAACGAGCCCCCATGGATGGGTTCACGGCGTGTTTGCGTGGGGAAGCCGATGGCAGCGGTGGCCTAAACCTAGCAGCATGACGACTATGCAGTTTCTTAGTGGCTGCCTGGTCAGACCAATTCTTATTGCCCCTTTACTATCACTTCCGTCCTGAGTTATTACTCTAACTATTTTCCGCTTTTGCCTTTGCCGTTATTCTCTGCTTTATTTACATGCTGAGCAGAAACTGCTACCTTAGCGCCACTAAAAACATATTGGTAAGACCAATTTACAGTGTTGCAGTGTTGGCACTGTAACCGGTACTCAGCTGACAGGACACCAAAACGCTGCATGGCAGACTTTAAAATTAAACCGGCAAAGCTTTCTGACCGCATCGTCGAGCAACTGGAAAACATGTTGCTGGAGGGCAGTTTTGCGCCGGGGCAAAAGCTGCCACCTGAGCGCGACTTAGCGGAAATGTTTGCCGTTTCAAGGCCGTCATTGCGTGAGGCTATTCAAAAGCTGGAAGCCAAGGGATTGGTAAGCCGGCGGCAGGGCGGTGGCACCTATGTTTGCGATAATTTAGCCGTTGGCCTTACTGATCCGCTGTTTGAGCTGATTGCGCGCCATCCTGAATCGCAATTTGATTTACTGGAGTTTCGCCACGCGTTAGAAGGCATTTGTGCCTACTACGCCGCGCTGCGCGGTACGGCCGCCGATTTTGCGCAGATAACCGCGCATTACGACGCGATTTGTCAGGCGCAGCAGTTAAATGATGTAGAAGCTGAAGCCAAAGCTGTTGGCAGCTTTTATTTGGCGGTGGCCGAGGCGTCGCACAATGTGGTGTTACTGCACCTGGTACGTGGCTTAACACCGTTGGTTGAGCAGAATATACGATTAAACCTGGCCACACTGCAGCAAAAAGACGGCATTGTGGGCCAATTGAATTCGCATCGGCAGCGGCTGATGCAAGCGGTCATAAATGGCGAGCCGGAAAAGGCGCGTCAGGCCAGTAATGGTCATCTGGCCTTTATCGAAGAAGCCCTGCTGGAAGTGGGTAAAGAGCGTTCACGTATTGAACGTTCGTTACGCCGTACCCAACAAGGCTGATTACTATTTTTAACGCACATGTGCATGTATCACACAGGCGTGCATAACCAAAGGAAACCTCGATATGTCTGAAGTCAGTAAAGTTGACATCGACGCTCTGGAAACCAAAGAGTGGCTTGAAGCGCTGGAATCGGTTGTTCGCACGGAAGGGGTAGAGCGGGCGCAGTTCCTGCTGGAACAGGTTTTAGAGCAAGCCCGGCTGGAAGGCGTTGCAATGCCAACCGGCGTTACCACCAACTACATTAACACCATTCCACCGCAGCAAGAGCCGGCTTACCCTGGCGATGTGAACCTGGAGCGACGTATCCGTTCGGTGATCCGCTGGAATGCCATTATGATTGTACTGCGCGGCTCGAAAAAAGAGCTGGATTTAGGCGGCCATATGGCGTCTTACCAGTCTTCAGCAGCGTTTTATGAAACCTGTTTTAACCACTTCTTCCGCGCGCCGAACGAAAAAGACGGCGGCGATCTGGTGTATTATCAGGGCCATATTTCACCGGGTATTTATGCCCGTGCCTTTGTTGAAGGCCGGTTAACGGCAGAGCAATTAGATGGTTTCCGCCAGGAAGCTGATGGCAATGGCTTGTCAAGCTACCCGCACCCGAAATTAATGCCTGAATTCTGGCAGTTCCCGACTGTGTCTATGGGCCTGGGCCCGATAGCATCGATTTATCAGGCACGGTTTTTAAAATATTTGCACGGCCGTGGCTTAAAAGACACCAGTGCGCAGCGCGTATATGCCTTCCTCGGCGATGGCGAGATGGACGAGCCGGAATCACGCGGCGCTATTTCTTTTGCTGCCCGCGAAAAACTGGGCAACCTGTGTTATCTGGTGAACTGTAACCTGCAGCGCTTAGATGGCCCGGTAATGGGTAACGGCAAAATTATTCAGGAACTGGAAGGCTTGTTCCGTGGCGCTGGCTGGAACGTCATTAAAGTAGTGTGGGGCCGCGGCTGGGACAAGCTGCTGGCCAAAGACACTACCGGTAAGTTGCTGCAGTTGATGAACGAAACCATCGATGGTGACTACCAGACATACAAAGCCAACGACGGTGCCTATGTGCGTAAGCACTTCTTCGGCCGTTATCCGGAAACGGCGGCACTGGTTGCTGATATGACCGACGAAGAAATTTTCGCGTTAAAACGCGGTGGTCATGAACCGTCTAAGTTGTTCGCTGCGTTCAAAGCGGCGCAGGAGTGCACCGACAAGCCAACGGTTATTTTAGCCAAAACCGTTAAAGGTTATGGCATGGGTGACGCGGCGGAAGGCAAAAACATTGCCCACCAGGTGAAGAAAATGGACATGACGCACGTGTTGCAACTGCGCAAGCGTCTGGGCCTGGAAGACTATATCAGCGAAGAGCAGGTCGCCGAGCTGCCTTACATTCAGCTGCCAGAAGGCTCACCTGAGCTGCAATATCTGCACGACCGTCGCAAAGCGTTGCACGGTTATACGCCGGTACGTTTGCCTAACTTCAGCCAGAAACTGCAATTACCTGAGTTAAGTGCATTCGATGGCCTGCTGGAAGAGCAAAAGCGTGATATTTCTACCACGATGGCTTATGTGCGGGCATTAAATATTCTGCTTAAAGATCAGCATATTGGTAAGTTAATTGTGCCAATAATTGCCGATGAAGCCCGTACCTTTGGTATGGAAGGCTTGTTCCGTCAAATTGGTATTTATAACCCGGGCGGCCAGAACTACACGCCGGAAGACCGTTCAGTGGTCAGTTACTACAAAGAAGACACCGGTGGTCAGGTACTGCAGGAAGGTATT
>JBFKFH010000169.1:0-7069 GCA_041618685.1 Rheinheimera sp. | reverse complement strand
CACACTCGTCTGGCTGCTACTGGTATTTTCCGCTACCCAGCCACGCTGGCTCGGTGAGCCTGTCAGCCTGCCCCAACAAGGCCGGGATTTAATGTTGGCACTGGATTTGTCCGGCTCGATGGAAATCGCCGATATGCACTATCAGGGTCAGAGCATTAACCGCCTGGACGCCGTCAAGTTGGTCGTTAGCGATTTTATTCAACGCCGCCAGGGTGATCGTATCGGGCTTATTCTATTTGCCGATGCGGCCTACCAGCAAACACCTCTGACGTTCGATCTGATAACGGTAAAAAAAATGCTCGATGATAGCGTGCTACGTTTGGTCGGTACCCGCACTGCCATCGGCGAGGCTATCGGCCTGGCTGTAAAGCGGCTTAACACCTACGACAGCTCGAACAAAGTATTGATTTTGCTTAGCGATGGCGCCAACACAGCCGGCAATATTCAGCCGCTAGAAGCGCTACAATTGGCCAAAGCGGCAGGCGTAAAAATTCACACTATCGGGGTCGGCGCCGAACAAATGGTGCAACAAAGTGTATTTGGCCGGCGTACAGTTAACCCATCACAGGACCTGGATGAGCGACTGCTAACCCGCCTGGCAGAAGAAACCGGCGGCCGCTACTTTCGCGCCCGTGATTTAAACGAGCTTAACCAGATTTACCAGTTAATTGACCAACTGGAACCCATTGAGCGGGACAGTGTGACTTACCGGCCACAACGCAGCCTGCTGCACTGGCCTTTAGGTTTGGCACTGCTGCTGTCTTTTGTCCTGGCGGCACGCAGTATACATTGGCGCGGGGTATTCAATCATGTTGGCTGAGTTTCATTTTTTGCGGCCATTATGGTTACTGGCAGCCGCACCGGTACTGTTTTTTGCTTTGCTACTGTATTTCCACCGGCGTGAACAAAGCCCGTGGCATAGTTTAATCGCACCGCATCTGCAGCAGGTACTGTTGGGTAGCCAGCTATTATTGAAAAAACAACCACTGGCATTACCAGCATTAATACTGTGCTGGCTACTGACTACTTTGGCACTGGCAGGTCCGAGCTGGCAAAAACTACCACAACCGGCTTTTGCATTAAAAAAGGCCACCATCTTGGTGTTAGATATGTCAATGTCGATGCGTTCAACCGACATGGCGCCTGACAGGCTGACACAAATGCGTTTTGCTGCGCTCGATTTCACCGAACAGCTGGCAGAAGGCGAGCTTGCTCTGCTGAGCTTCGCTGGGGATGCTTTTGTCATTTCGCCACTGACACCAGATCATAACAATATCCGTTTACTGATCCCGGACTTAAAACCCGAGATTATGCCTGCGCAAGGGTCAAACCTGTTATCGGCGTTGCAGCAAGCGGATAAGTTACTGCGACAAGCCGGCTACCCACGTGGCGATGTGGTGGTGTTTACCGATGGATTTGACCATAGCAGTTACCAGCACATTCAGGATCTGATAAACGACTGGCCACACAGGTTGTCTATATTGGGCTTTGGCACAACAGATGGTGCCCCTGTGCAGTTGGAAAGTGGTGAGTTATTAAAAAATGCCAGCGGCGCTGTGGTGATCCCTAAGTTACCGCAAAATCAACTGGCGCTACTGGCTAAGCGCACAGGCGGCATTTACGCACAGGCCAATACCCTGAGCAACTCGCTGGATCGTATTGTAAACCTGCCGACGTTATCGGCATTAGATCAGGCTGATACCGGCAAACAAATGCAAGGCGACCAGTGGCAAGATAACGCCATATACCTGGTATGGTTATTGTTACCTCTGTTGTTGCTGCAGCGTAAATACAGCAGCCTGCTTTGTCTTGGCACATTAGTGTTACTACCGCGGCCTGCAGAGGCTGTTGAATGGCGTGACCTGTGGCAAACCAAGCAGCAACAGGCACAGCAAGACTATCGTGAGGGCGACTTTTCTGCCGCACAGCAAAAGTTTAGCGACCCGCTTTGGCAGGGAAACGCCGCCTACCGTAGCGGTGATTATCAGGCCGCAGAGCAGGCCTTTAGCCAGGCAGCAACTCAGTCGCCCCGTGCAGAAGCCTTGCACAATCTTGGCAATAGTCTGGCGCAGCAACATCGTTATGAAGCCGCTCTGGAGGCTTATAATCAGGCGCTGCAGTTAGACAAAGATTATTCGCCGGCACAGCAAAATGCTGAACTGATGCAACAGCTGCTGCAGCAACAGCAACAAGAGAACCAGCAGCAAGATAATCAACAAAAGCAGAAACAAGACGGTGAGCAGCAACAACAATCTGACGGCGAATCACAAGATGATAACAGCTCTGACGCAGAATCTGATGCAGACGGTCAATCGCAGCAACAGCCCGCCGAACAGGAGCAAACACCTGAGGAGCAAAGCAGCAGTTCTGAGCAGCAACCTGGTACAGAGCAACAACAAACTGAGCAGCCTGAAGTTGACACCGAGGATAATGCGCAGCAGGAACAGCAAAAGGCCGTTCACGAAGCCTGGCCGAATGCAACGGTGGAGGAGCAGCAACAATTGGACAATTTGCTTCGAAAGGTGCAGGACGATCCCGCGCTGTTGCTAAGAAATAAAATGTATCTTGAGTATTTAAAGCGGCAACAACAACGTTTGCCCAAGGGAGTTGATGAACAATGGTAAAAGGTGTGCTGCTGGCAGTGGCCCTGCTATTGAGTTTACCGGTACTGGCATTGACACAGCTTAGTGCCCGAATAGATAAAAACCCGGCACTGCAGGGTGAAGCTATAACACTGGAAGTGTATGCCGATGACAGAGTGGCAGCGGATGCGTTAAATTTCAGGGTATTGGAGCAAGATTTTACCGTTATGGTGCCGTCAGTCAGCAGCAGCACGCAAATCATTAATGGTCAGGCAAGCCAGAGTACAAGTTGGAAAGTGGTTTTGCTACCTAAAAAAGCCGGCAATTTCACGATACCGGCGTTTCAGCTGCAAGGGCTGAGTACCGATCCTATCGCACTAAAAATTATTGAAGGTACGGTAACCAAAGAAAACAGTGATAACCGAGAATTGTTTCTCGAGGCGCGACTCGACCAGCAAACCTTGTATGTGCAACAGCTGAGCTATTATACAGTCACCATTTACTTTAACGGAGACTTGCAACGTGGCTCGCTGTCAGAGCCGCAAATGGAAGGCGCCAGTATTGTGCAAATAGGCCAGGATGCCGATGGTTCAGAGCTGGTAAATGGTATTCGTTATCGTACCATAACCCGCCGCTATGCCATCACTCCACAACGCAGCGGCAACTTCAGCATAGCCCCGCCCACCTTTAGTGGCGAAATGATTGATCGAGACAGCGCTCGCTATAACTATTTTGCCCGTACCAAAAGCGTCGTTCAGCAGGCGCAACCAATTGATGTCACTGTCAGCGCCATTCCTGATAGTTTTCCCGGTGACTGGCTGGTTGCCGGCTTAGTTACACTGACAGAAGAATGGAGCCCGGATCTGACGACACTTAAACAAGGTGAACCGGTCACCCGCACCATCACGCTATCTGCAGTAGACGTTGCTGAGAATCAATTACCCGAACTGCAGCAAGGTTTTCCTGACGGTGTACGGCTATATCAGGAGCAACCCCAGGCCAAAAGCGCTGAGCGTAATGGCCGCTTGGTGGCACAAAAAATCTTTACCACGGCGGTGATTGCAAATAAAGCCGGCGAGTTGGAACTGCCGGCAATATCCCTACCATGGTGGAACAGCCAGACCAATCAACTCGACTATGCGCGCTTGCCTGCCAAAACACTTACCGTTGAAGCAACAGAGGCAGCTGGCAACCTACCTGCCCCAGCACCAGTAACTGTATCAGAATCCACTCAACCGGTTGCGACGCAGCCTTTACTATCCGCCCAGTCCGACTGGCGCTGGAACCACCTGAGCAGCGTGTTGCTGACGTTGTGGCTGGCAAGTTTGTTTGTCATGTATCTGTTGTGGCAGCGTAAAGGCGCCGTTAAACCGGTTGCAGCGGCTGACAGCCGCGTTAGCTTTAATAACTCTGCATTAAAGCAAGCATGTCTCAAACGTGATGCGTCGACAGCTAAGAAAGAATTGCTGCGCTTTGCGCATCAACAACTGGATAAACGCTGCCAGTCTTTGACTGAACTAGCCGCCAGCCTGTCATCCGCTGAACTACGCCAACAGCTCGCTTTTTTAAATGAAGCATTGTATAGCGGCAGGTCTACAAGCTGGGATGGTAAAGCCCTGTGGCAGACGTGGCAACAGTGCCAGCCGGTTAAAACCGGCAGCATTGATAACAACCGTCTAACCCCATTGTATCCACACTAGACTCAAGTCAAACACACTCAACATTTGGCCGATGATACAGCATGCTTACCGCTTAACACTGGTAAGCATGCTCACATGTTGTTAGCATGAGAAATTAGCTGAAGCCTGATCTTGTATCGGGTATTTTTTTATTTATGGTTTTGAACAGGTAAGATTGAGCAGTGCTCAGGCTACCATAATAAGGAGAAACTGTTTTGGAAACAGGCACAATAATCTCGCTTGGACTGTATTTTATTGTAATGTTGGCAATAGGCCTGTACGGCTATAGAACCTCCACAGACGACGTATCCGGTTATATGCTGGGTGGACGTAAACTGGGGCCAGCGGTGACGGCATTGTCTGCCGGTGCCTCTGATATGAGTGGCTGGATGCTAATGGGTGTGCCAGGTGCCATGTATCTGTCAGGGATCAGCAGTAGCTGGATTGCCATAGGTTTGTTAATAGGCGCTTTCGCCAATTATATCCTCGTAGCACCGAGGTTAAGGGTTTACACCGAAGTAGCAAATGATTCCATCACGTTGCCGGATTACTTTGAAAATCGCTTTGCTGATAAAACACGGGTATTGCGTATTGTTTCCTCTGTGGTGATTGTTGTTTTCTTCACGCTATACACTTCATCTGGTGTAGTCGGCGGAGGCAAGTTGTTCGAAAGCTCTTTTGGCTTAAGCTATGAGCTTGGCCTGTATGTTACTGCTGGCGTAGTTGTCGCCTATACCCTGTTTGGCGGCTTTATGGCTGTCAGTATCACTGATTTTGTCCAGGGTTGCATCATGCTGGTATCACTGGTGCTGGTGCCGCTGGTAGCACTGGATCATTTAGGTGGTTTAAATGCTGTCGTGACACAGGTAAACAGCATAGATCCGGCATTTTTAAACCCATTTGTTGATGCGAACACTGCCACTGCCCTGTCTGCGCTGGGTATTATTTCACTACTGTCCTGGGGTTTTGGCTATTTTGGTCAACCGCATATTATTGTACGCTTTATGGCAATTCGTTCAGTAAAAGACATTAAAGCCGCCCGTAGAATTGGCATGAGCTGGATGCTGGTCACGTTACTTGGTGCAGTAACGACCGGTTTAGTTGGTATTGCCTATGTTGCCAATACAAAAATGTCATTAAGTGATCCTGAAACCATTTTTATTGTTTTCTCACAATTTCTATTTCATCCGCTGATTTCCGGCTTTTTGCTGGCGGCCATATTGGCAGCTATTATGAGTACCATTTCTTCGCAGCTGCTGGTTACCTCCAGCTCATTAACCGAAGATTTTTATAAAACGTTTGTCAAACGCGATGCCAGTCAGCGCGAACTCGTGTTAGTTGGACGCCTGTCCGTATTAGTTGTCGCCATGGTTGCAATCTTCCTGGCGTACGACAGAGACAGCTCTATCCTGACCCTGGTGAGTAATGCCTGGGCTGGTTTTGGCGCCGCTTTTGGCCCGCTGGTGATATTTAGCCTGTACTGGAAGCGTATGACCTTTGCCGGTGCGTTAAGTGGCATTATCAGCGGTGCCGTAACAGTGTTGTTCTGGATATACGCACCTGTGCTGTCACAAGGTGCCTCGCTGAGCAGCCTGGTCTATGAAATACTACCAGGTGTCATTGTCAGCAGCCTGAGTATTGTAATTGTCAGTAAGCTGACCAAAGCGCCAGCACCTGAAATTACTCAACTGTTTGAACATATGCAGACTAAGCTAAAACAGACAATGCAGTAATGAGTTAAGAACATTAGGCGGGGTACGATAAAAAGTTATATGCCCCGCTTTCAGTTCTTTGCTAAATTAGAACTTTGGTGTTCAATTCTGAGATAGAGCATTTATGTATTTTTACGCCGCGCGCCAACCTATTCTTAACCGAAATAAAGAACTCTATGCTTATGAACTGTTGTTCAGGGATGGGTTGGAAAATGCTTTCCCTGAAATAGATGGCAATGAAGCCACCTCGCGGATGATTGAAGGCAGCCAGTTAAGTTTCGGTTTAGATGATTTTCTCGGTGACAAGCCAGGTTTTATTAACTTCACCTTAGATACGTTGCTAAAAAAGTACCCCAGTATGCTTCCCAAAGAACAGGTAGTGGTTGAGATCCTTGAAACTGTTCAGCCAGGGAAACGCTTATTAGCTGAATGTCAGCATTTAAAAGAGCACGGTTACACACTGGCCCTTGACGATTACATACACAGGCCAGTTTGGCGCCACTTTTACCCTTTTATTGACATTATAAAGGTCGATTTCCGTTCTACTTCAACCGACACTATCAATGAAATTAAACAGGCGATTGTCGATTTTCCACATATACAACTGTTAGCAGAAAAAGTTGAAACGAATGAAGAGTTTCAACTGGCAATGGAGCTCGGTTTTGCTTATTTCCAGGGCTATTTCTTCTCTAAGCCTGAAATGATGCAAAGCAAAGCGCTATCCCCTGCCCAAATGACCTTAGCAGAACTGCTGTATGAAACATCTAAATCTGACATGGATTTGAATTTAATTACCCAGGTGTTTCAACGTGATGTACATCTGTCTTATAAATTATTGCGCTACAGTAATTCGGCTATTTTTAAACGCCGGACAGAAATAGAAACCATTAAGCAAGCGCTGGTCGTATTAGGCCAGATCGAACTGAAAAAGTTTTTATCTTTACTTTTCACAGCACAAATCAGTAGCGATAAACCGGCCGAGCTAATGCGGATGTCAATGACACGGGCTCGCTTTGCAGAAGGTTTGGCGCAGTTGCACGGTAAAGTGGATACTGCCAAAGCATTCCTGACCGGATTGATGTCACTGATGGATGCT
>JBFKFH010000168.1:0-7082 GCA_041618685.1 Rheinheimera sp. | reverse complement strand
GGTCAGCGGCATCATGTTTACAGGTTGTATGAGCTGTTGCTAAGTAAACTGCTGGCTGTCGGAATTGCACCGGTTGGGCAGCCTGACGCAATACGGTTTATCAGTGCCGCTCAGCTAAAGGCGGTCGGTTTTGCCGACGAGCATCAGGTTGTGCCTTATAGTCAGCGTAGCTTTTCTGGTTACCGTTTGTTGATTGAGCAATTTTTATGTCCGGAAAAGTTTTTGTTTGTTGAGTTGCAACAATTGGACCCGCTTTGGCCGCAGATAAATGACAAGTTTGAATTGTATTTTTATTTGGCCGACGGGACCGAGGAGTTAGAACGCCACATTACCGCTGACAGCTTGTTGCTCGGATGTACGCCGGTAATTAATTTATTCAGCCAGAAGCTGGAACCGGTAAACTTGGACGCATCACAATATGAATACCGTCTGGTACCCCGTTATACGGAAGCCGATATCTGTGAAGTTATCCGTATTGAACAGGTCCAGGCTTTCGATCCGTTCGGTAATGAAATGGTCTTAAACCCTTATTACAGTCAGGGGCATCCGAACTATTTGCAACAACAGGATATGTTTTGGCATAGCCGGCGTGAATTTGCAGATTGGGCCGGAGGTTATTCAGAAACCGGTACTGAAATGTACCTTTCAGTGGTCGACCGCGCATTTTCTGGCGTGAATGCTAACGAAAAATCTAAAGACTGGGTCATTCAGATACAGGCATTGTGCAGCAATCGAAATTTGCCAAACTATTTGCCGTTTGGTGGCGGTGAACCGCGTTTTTTGATCCGTAAGCACGCTGACGTGATCAAGGAAGCGCGTTGTCTGATAGCGCCAACACCGAGTGTGCGTCCCGCGTTACACGAAGCCAGCCGATGGCAGCTAGTTAATCATCTCACACTTAACCATTTCACTGGTGAGGATGCGCTAACCAAACTAAAAGAGACCTTGCAACTCTACGATTTTCGTTGCAGCCCAGAGTCCAAAGCGTTAATAGACGGCATCTGTAGTTTACAGATTAACGCAGGTACAGCGCGGGTCATTCAACACGGGCGAATGGCCGTATGTAGCGGCAGCGAGATTTTGCTCGAGTTTACCCAGTCATCTTACGCCGGCAGCGGCATATATTTTTTTGCCAATGTCCTCGATGTATTTTTTGCCCAATATGCCACGGTAAATAGCTACACCCGACTGGCGGTAAAACTAAAGGAGCATGAACAGCTGTATCATCGCTGGCCGGCTAGATGCGGCGCTAAGGTGCTGCTGTGACGGTAGAAAAACTTATGCAACAGCCGTCAGCTTATGATTTTTATCAGGCTGTGTATTCAACTGAGCGCCAGCTGAGCAAAGAGCAAAAACGCTGGCAGGGCGTGGGGCGTGATGGCTTCCCTGGTAAAGAGCTGGTGCGCTTTAAAAGTGTGCAACATCTGGGGTTTCCGGGCCAGCCGATTAGCAGGGTTGAATCGCGCCCTTACGACGCGACAGATGGCTCAACACTTGCCGTTGCTATGCATATCAGCTTTTTGGGTTTAACCGGCCCCAGCGGTGTATTGCCGCAACATTACTCAGAAATGGTACTACAGCGGCTGAAACAGCGTGACAAAACCATACGCGACTTCTTTGATTTGTTTAATCATCGCTTGATCTCTCTGTACTACCGCGCGTGGGAAAAATACCGTTTTGCCTGCCAGTTTGAAAGTGCAGAGCCTGAACTCGATAGTTTCAGCGCCGTGCTTAAAAAGCTGGCAGGTGCTGGCAAGTCGTTGGGTTTATATTACGCGGGTGCTTTTAGTCAGCGGAATCGAAGTAGTCAGCAACTGGTACAAATGCTAACAGATTTACTTAACACCCGGGTTGAGTTGCAGCCATTGCAGGGGCGTTGGCTGTCGCTGGCACAAGATGAACAAACCCGCCTGGCTATGCGGCTACAACCAAAGGGACAGCATGCTGCTCTGGCTCAGTCAGCCATGCTCGGAAGCCGGACATGGGATGTAAATTCGGCAATAGATATTGTTATCAGCGTTCAACCTGGTACAGCAACGCAACTGTTGCCTGGTAGCTACCTGCACACGTTAATAAACAACATATTGTCTGATTATTTGCCAGCGACACTTAAAGTAAGGATTACGCTGGTGGGTCAACATCGTGATTTCCCCGGCGCTCAGCTTGGCAGTTCACAGTTAAGGCTTGGTCAGAGTGGCAGTTTGCAGGTAAGGACAGAAATACAACATCAGATCACCCGGCTCAGCTATCAATTGGTCCGGTATTAGTTAATGCACAGGAAGCACTTATGTCTACTACAACCTTAAAAAGTCTGGTCGAGAAGTTAAATCCGGCCTGCCGCCAATCACTGGAAGCCGCAACTGCGCGTTGCCAGTCACGCTCACACTTCAGCGTAGAAATAGAGCACTGGCTCGATGCCATGCTGGAGCAAGATAACGGTGATCTGCCATTATTACTGCGCAGTTTTGCAATTGATATCGACACCGTAAAGCAACAGTTGCAGCAAGCGTTAGAGCAGATGAAAACCGGCAATAACGCGTTACCTACAATTTCAGTGCAGTTAATTAATCTGTTACGCAGTAGCTGGCTTAGCACCACTATTGAGTTTGCTGATCAACAAATCCGCTCAGCTTATATTGTCTATACCTTGCTCAAAGATGATAGTTTGTCGGCCTTACTGAGTCGGCGTGTTCCAGCGCTGGAAAAGCTGGACGTAGCCGAAATGCTGCGGGTGTGGCCGGAGTTGGCTAAACAAAGCGCTGAACAACATGGCAATGTAGGTGCTGTGACAAATCTTGCCACCGGAAAATCACCGGCGCTAGACCAGTTCACGACTGATCTTACTGCGCTGGCCCGCGCCGGTAAAATCGACCCTATTGTTGGTCGAGATTATGAAATCCGTCAGATGATCGACATCCTGACACGTCGTCGCCAGAATAATCCGATACTGACCGGTGAAGCAGGCGTGGGTAAAACAGCTGTAGTTGAAGGGTTAGCGTTAAAAATCTCTGCCGGGGACGTACCGCAAAAGCTGAAAAACGTCAGTTTACGGGTGCTTGATCTGGCATTACTGCAAGCCGGTGCCGGTATGAAGGGAGAGTTTGAAAACCGTTTGAAAAATGTGATCAACGAGGTAAAAAAATCCAGTAACCCGGTGATCCTGTTTATTGATGAAGCACACACCATGATCGGCAGTGGCGGACAAGCAGGGCAGAATGATGCCGCTAATTTGTTAAAACCTGCACTGGCGAGGGGGGAGCTACGAACCATTGCAGCGACAACCTGGGCAGAGTACAAAAAATACTTTGAAAAAGATGCTGCGTTAGCACGTCGTTTTCAATTAGTAAAAGTGGACGAGCCAACACCGGAACTGGCCGCTATCATGATGCGCGGCTTACTGCCAGTTATGGAGCAACATCATGGCGTTTCGATTACTGAACAAGCATTGCTGGCCGCCGTTAACTTATCTCACCGCTACATCAATGGTCGTCAGTTGCCGGATAAGGCGGTTGGGCTGCTAGATACTGCATGCGCTCGGGTAGCGATGAGTCAGGATGCCATGCCTGGCCAGGTCGAGGATCAACAGCGATATCTGACGCAGCTACAACAACAAATAGCGATGTTAAGTCGCGAGGAATGTTTGGGTGTTGACCATCGTGATTCTTTACAAACGTTACACCAACAAGCCACACAGGCTAGCCAACAATTAGAACAATTACAGCAGCAGTGGCAGCAACAAAAAGCGTTGGTGGCAGAAGCGCGGGAGCTGGTGATCGAACTGACAAAAGAACAGCATTCGCAGGACTCACCTTTATTACAGCGTTTACTTCAAATTAAAGCAGAATTTGGCGCAATTTCTGAGCCTATGGTGCACTGGCAGGTCAGTGAAGATCTGGTAGCGAAAGTCGTCTGTGACTGGACTGGCGTTCCATTGGGAAAAATGCAGTCTGACGAGATTAACACTGTTTTGGCGTTACATACCTTTTTACAACAGCGGGTTGTGGGGCAAGATCATGCTCTTGAACTGATCGCCCGCACCGTGCAAACGGCATGTGCTCAGCTATCAGATGAAAATAAGCCGAATGGTATATTCTTACTGACCGGACCAAGTGGGGTGGGAAAAACTGAAACTGCGCTGGCGCTGGCCGAGCAGGTATATGGCAGTGAAGAGCAGCTGACGGTAATAAACATGTCGGAGTTCAAGGAAGAACATAAAGTATCGCTGCTATTGGGCTCGCCACCAGGTTATGTCGGCTACGGTGAGGGAGGAGTACTTACAGAGGCTGTGCGACGTAAGCCCTACAGCGTGATCCTGCTCGATGAAATGGAAAAAGCGCATCCCGGAGTGCAGGATATTTTCTACCAGGTATTTGATAAGGGCACGATCAAAGATGGTGAAGGCCGGGATATCGATTTTAAAAACACGATTATAATTATGACATCCAACGTTGGTACTGACACGACTATGCGGTTGTTTGAAGACCCGCAAACCGCGCCTTCAACAACTGGCCTGGCCAAAGCGTTGAAAGATGATCTGTTAAAAGTATTTAAACCTGCATTTCTCGGCAGGCTAAATGTTATCCCTTATTTACCCCTGGACAATGACAAGTTGGCACTTATAACCGGTTTGCAGTTGAATCGCATCGCGAAACGCTTAGCGCAACACTATCGCTCACAGTTCAGTTACACCCCTGCGGTTACTGATTTGATAGTAAGTCAGTGTCAGGATGCTGGTTCTGGTGCCAGAACGATACACAATATTTTGCAAAATCAGTTGTTACCAGAATTGTCAGTGCTGCTATTGCAGCGAATAGCACAGCAACAGGATATAACCGCTGTCCAATTGCAGGTTACCGATAATCAGTTCACCTATCGCATAGATTGATTTTTAATTAACATTTGAACTTATATTTTACTTGTCGGTAAATTAATATTGAAATAATGTTGGTTTATAGGTTAATTAACTGTTGCCATTGTTTTGTTTGGCTATATAATTTGTCAAGTTTGAAACCAACTTGCTTTATGTGTGATTTGCACGATAACAAAAGTAAATTGTTTGTTTTTGTGTAAGTTTTATGGGTGGTTTTTAACGTTTTATCCGGGGGATATATCGCCCCGGCTACCCTTGATGTCCACAATTGGGCACCTATTTAAATATGCAAAAGGAGCATAGCATGCAAGCAAATACCTACCTGAAATATGGCGCGATCAAAGGTGAAACTACCGCTGAAGAATTCAAGGACATGATCACTGTGTTATCAATGGATTGGGGCACTCAGCGTGAACTGAGTTCATTCACTGGTACCGCAATGGACCGTGAAGCTAGCGCAACACGCTTAAATGATATTGTAATCACTAAGCTGCAGGATAAAGCGTCACCAGATCTGTTTAAAGAAGCGACTATTGGTAAAGGTCAGAAGGCTGTTTTCCATATCACCAAACAAGGCGATAAAGTCGAAGAGATCATGAAAATTGAACTGACTGATGCCATGATCAGCAGCTATCAAATGTCTGTTTCTGGAGACCGTCCGGTGGAAACAATCGTGATTAGCTATACCGAGCTGATGATGACAGTGACACCGACAGACGACAAGAACAATGTTACCGCACCGCTGGTTTATGGTTACAGTGGCGTTAAAGGTTCCAAGCTATAAGCTAAGCCCGCTGGTGTGGAAAGCCGCACCAGCTTCCTCTTTACATTTTACCGATCATCTTATCTGTAACCAATTGAGGCGAATGGATGCAACAGGCAACCCAGGACGAGAACAGCATTAGAATTGACACGCCGCTTGGCAAAGATATGT
This sequence comes from Rheinheimera sp., assembly GCA_041618685.1. GTDB lineage: Bacteria > Pseudomonadota > Gammaproteobacteria > Enterobacterales > Alteromonadaceae > Alishewanella. The sequence continues at coordinate 1,278 of JBFKFH010000168.1, read as the reverse complement.
TGATTTTAACCCGGTTTGTGTTTAAAGAAGCGCTGTCACAGTTATTCAGTGTAAAAGCTGAGGTCTATAGTAATGGCCGGGAAATCCAGCCGGATGAACTGATTGGTAAAGAAGTTACGATAACACTGGAGCTGGGTGGTAATAAACAACGGTATATCCATGCCGTAGTGGCAGACGTAGCAGCGATGGGAGTTCGGGTAAATAAAGACGCTGCGGGCGCTGATTATCGTGACTTTAGTCTGCATTTGGTCGCCAGTGCCTGGTTTATGCAACACAGAGTAAACAGCCGTATTTTCAGAGCAAAAAGTGTACTAAAAATTGTCGAGCAAATTGCCTCTGAACACGGGGTTAAAATTGATTCTGCTGCGAAAATACAGAGCAGTTATCCAGACTATGATTTTAAAGTGCAGTATGAAGAAAGTGACTTAAATTTTGTACATCGTTTACTGCAACAAGAAGGCATTTTTTATTATTTTGAACATACTGCAAACAGTCATACGCTGATCCTTGCTGATAAAGCTACAGCTTATGAACCTTGTGCAGAATCTCAGGTCAAGTATTACAACGGTAGCTTAGCAGAGCCGCATATTCACCACTGGCAAAAAGCGCTGGTTATGGCGCCCGGTAAGTATGTACAGCGGGGCTATGATCTGAAAAAGCCGACAGCCTTACCTACCGCTGAAGCGGGCAAAGGCAACCTCATCAGCGGTCATAGCAATTACGAAGTGTTTACCTATGCTGCAGAGTCAGATTGTCACCCTCGCGGCAAAGTCATAGCTAACTTACGTCTAGACGCATTGCAGCGTGATATTGAACGTCGGCGCGGTGCCAGTAATTGTCGCAGCTTCAGCATTGGCAAGACCTTTACCCTAAGTAAACATGATGATACTGCTGACGTGGGTAAACAATTTGTGCTGACGGAGGTTGTGCTAACTGCGGCTATTGCCAGCCAGACCGGTGCGAATAAATCGGTCAGACAGGAAATAAGCAATACTTTTTATTGCGTGCCCAAAGATGTGTCTTACCGGCCTCATATGACAATCGCTAAGCCGATAATCAGCGGGGTACAGAGTGCCACCGTAACCTGCAAAGGTGGGGAGGAAATATCAGTCGACGAGTTGGGGCGGGTAACGGTGAAGTTTCACTGGGATCGCAGTGACATAAAAGACAATGAAAGCTCCTGCCCAATCAGAGTTAGCCAGAATTGGGCTGGAAAAAATTGGGGCGCATTTTTCTTTCCCCGCCGAGACCAGGAAGTACTGGTCGAGTTTTTAAATG
>JBFKFH010000167.1:0-7105 GCA_041618685.1 Rheinheimera sp. | reverse complement strand
TAACCATGACCGTCACTGTGGTCATCATGCGCAGCATACACCGATTAAACGGATGTTGGCTGGTATCGAACTGTCCGACACCCAGCGGGAGCAAGTCAAAGCATTAGTGCAGCAATCCCGGGCAGAGCACAGCATGACTCCACCGGATCACACTGCGCGCACTCAGTGGCAGGCGCTGTTAACGGCAGAACAATTCGATGATGCGGCGGCGCTAAGTTTGTTGCAGCAACAGCAACAACGGCAGTTAGAGCATCGACTGGCAGAATTAAAACTGCGACATCAGGTACTGCAGGTGCTGACTGACGCACAGCGGACTGAGCTGCTGGAAAAATGGCAGCGCAGGCAGCAAAAACGGCAAACCAGACAGTCGACATAGTGGCAAATAGCCCAGCGGGCAGCTGCCCGCTATTCTATGTTTAGTTCTTTTAGTTTACGCGTTAATGTATTGCGGCCCCAGCCCAACCGCTTGGCCGCATCCTGTTTGTGGCCATGAGTAAATTGCAATGCTTGTTGCAACACAGTGCGTTCAAACTCCGGTGCGGCTTCGGCCAGAATATTTTCTTCACCGGCATTGAGCTTTTGACCAATCCAGGCTGCCAGTAGGTCTTGCCAACTGCCCGCCATGCCATTTACAACGGCTTGTTGCGTTTTAGTTGGTGCAGTAAGTTCAGGTGGCAAGTCGGCCATTACGATATGCTTGCCGCTGGCCATAACGGTTAGCCAGCGGCAGGTATTTTCCAGTTGCCGCACGTTTCCTGGCCAATCTAGCTGGCTTAAACACAGTTCGGCCTCTTTGGTTAACGTTTTCGCCTCGACATTAAGTTCTTTGGCGGCCTGTAGCAAAAAGTGCTGGGCCAGCTGTGCAATATCCTGCTTACGTTCTTTCAGTTGTGGCAAATGCACCCTAATTACATTCAGCCGGTGAAATAAGTCCTCGCGGAATTTATTTTCACTGACCAGTTGTTCAAGGTTCTGATGCGTTGCCGCAATAATACGCACATCGACGCCAATGGCGTGGTGGCCACCAACCCGGTAAAACTGGCCGTCTGCCAGCACGCGCAGCAACCGCGTTTGCACATCTAACGGCATATCACCAATTTCATCGAGAAACAGCGTACCGCCATCGGCTTGCTCAAAACGGCCTTTGCGCAAGTTATTTGCCCCGGTAAAGGCACCCTTTTCATGGCCGAACAGTTCAGACTCAATCAAGTCTTTTGGAATGGCGGCCATATTCAGCGCAATAAAGGGTTGTTCCGCTCTGGGGCTATGTTTGTGTAGTGCTCTTGCCACCAGCTCTTTACCGGTACCGGATTGACCATTTATCAGTACACTAATACTGGATCGGGCCAGACGACCTATGGCGCGAAACACTTCTTGCATCGCGGGGGCCTCACCGATAATTTCCGGTGACAGTTCGGTGGTGGTTGCTTTGCGTTTGGGTTGACGAACCTGAGCATGATCAAGCGCACGGCGGATCAGCGCGACGGCGTCATTGATATCAAACGGTTTCGGTAAATATTCAAAGGCGCCGCGTTTGAAGGCATTAACTGCGCTATCCAGATCGGAGTGTGCAGTCATTATAATGACCGGCAGCTCGGGGGCGAGTTCTTGTAGCTTGCTAAGCAGTGCCATACCGTCTGTTCCGGGCATCCGGATATCAGACACCACTACCGCCGGCTGGTCATATTCCAGACGTTGCAGCATTAGATCGGCAGAAGCGTAGCTTTCACACGAAATATCGGCACGCGCCAGTGCTTTTTCCAGAACCCAGCGGATAGAGTTGTCGTCATCAATAATCCACACTGTATGACTCATTAGTTCAATCCTCCGTGTCGGCAATTGGCAGATAAAGGGTGAATTCGGTATGGCCAGGCCAGCTGTCACAATCTATCCAGCCACCGTGCTGATGGATTAAGGTTTGTGCAATGGACAGGCCTAAACCTGTACCACCGGCTTTGCCGCTGACCATGGGGTAGAACAAGGTGTCTTTAATTTCTGCCGGAATTCCCGGGCCATTATCAATAACCCGGATCATTGCCACCAGTTTGTAGCGCTTGCCATGTAACGTATGTTGATGCAATACCCGGCTTTGCATGGTAACAGTGGGTTGCGCGGTGTGCTGCAGCGCTTGCTGGGCATTGCGCACTATGTTTAACAACGCTTGTTCCAGCAATTCAGGGTCAAACTGAAAGTCCGGAATGCTGGGGTCGTAGTCACGACTAAATTGCACCTGAGCGGGATTATCCATTAACGCCAATTGGCGTACCTGTTCAATCATTTGATGCAGATTGCTGTTTCTGCGCTGTGCTGGCCGGTAGGGGCCAAGCAGGCGGTCAACCAGGTTTCGTAACCGGTCTGCCTGAGCAATGATAAGTTGAGTATATTCAGCTAACTCTGCAGGCAGTGACTCCTCCAGCAATTGCGCTGCACCACGAAGCCCGCCCAGTGGGTTTTTAATTTCATGTGCCAGACCGCGGATTAATTCACGTGCCGCCAGATGCTGATGTTGCTGCAGATTCTCAAGGCTGATTTTACGTTGCTGGTCGACATGACGGATTTCGAGTAACAGGTGTTCAGCCGGTTGTTCGCTGATGGTAACCGAAATATCCAACAATAAGTGCCGGCCATCAGCGAGTACAGCCTGTACATCGCTAACGCCAAAGCCCTGTTTCGAGCTCAACGCATTGTAAAAGTGGTCGGCGGAAATATCAAAATGCTGAAACAGTGCCGGAAACAGTTGCTCAGACAAACGTTTCTCGCCCAGCCCTAATACAGCACAGCACGCTGTATTGAAGTAGCGAATCTGTAAACTGGCGTCTAACAGCACTATGGCTGTCGTTAATTGCTCAGTAATGTGTGTATGTAATTGCTCTGCTGCTATTGGTAGTTGCGTCACTGTCTCACCCTGTGCACCAAATTGGTGCGAAGAGTAGACAGTGTAATTCAGTTCAGACTGAATTGCATGGCATACGCACTAATTTGGTGAGATTACCGAGGCTCTATGTAAATAGAAGGTCGTAACAGGACTTGTTGCAATAAGCTTGCCGTTTTGATCGAACAACTCCATCTGCAGTTTATGTTCGCCGCGCATAACATCGCGTAGAATGAAAACGGCATTGCTTTGTGGCTCAGCTTGCGCTTTGCCATCGACTAACAGACGTACACGTAACCCACGTTCAAACATCGGGCTAATTTTACCGGTTACATACACTGAGCCGGTGTTATCCCGCACTGTACCTTGATCTTCAGGTTGGGCAATTTCCACGGTAAATGGCTCTTTTGCCGGCGCTTTGCGTGCGGGCAACGTTGGGTCGGTTGCTGCCATAATATTGGCTTTGCTGGACAAGGTCAGTTCTTGCGCACCAGGTTGTGGGCTATCAGAAAATACCAGTACGCCATTCTCGTCCCGGGTAACGAACACTTTTTTTGTCTGCTGAGCCTGAACAGAGCTTGCAGCTAACAATAATATTAAAATAAACAATGCTTTATTCATTCACCAATCCATTAAGTATTATTATTATTGTTGTTTTTCCATTTGGTTACTCTAGCCTGCTTTGTACTCTTTTTCTACAAAAAAAAAGGCCCACCGAAGTGAGCCTTTGCAAACAAGGTTAATTAAACACTGTAATACAGTTCAAACTCAAGCGGATGAACCGCAACGGCGACTTTACGCGCTTCCGCACGCTTGATATCAATGTAGGCATCAATCATCGCATCAGACATTACACCGCCTTTAGTAAAGATAGCGCGGTTTTTATCCAGTTCGTTCAGTGCCTCTTCCAGTGAAGAGGAAACTTGCGGGATATTAGCGGCTTCTTCGGCCGGTAAGTCATACAAATCTTTATCCATGGCATCACCAGGATGGATTTTGTTTTGAATACCATCTAAGCCCGCCATCAGTTGTGCAACGAAAGCCAGATAGGGGTTAGCTGCTGGGTCCGGGAAACGACATTCGATACGACGCGCCTTTGCACTTGGTACCAACGGGATCCGGATAGACGCAGAACGATTACGTGCTGAATAAGCCAACATAACCGGCGCTTCGTAGTGCGGTACTAACCGCTTGTATGAATTGGTCGACGGGTTGGTAAAGGCATTAATTGCCTTAGCATGTTTGATAATACCGCCAATATAATACAGAGCCATTTCTGACAAGCCGGCGTATTTGTCGCCAGCAAACAGGTTAACACCATCTTTTGCCAGAGACTGGTGACAATGCATGCCTGAACCGTTGTCGCCGACCAGTGGTTTTGGCATAAAGGTAACAGTCTTACCGTACAGGTGTGCAACGTTGTGAATCACGTACTTTAATTGCTGCACTTCATCAGCTTTCTTGGTTAAGCTATTGAATTTAGTTGCAATTTCATTTTGGCCGGCGGTGGCAACTTCGTGGTGATGAGCCTCTACAGTTTGACCCATCTCTTCCAATACCATACACATCGCACTACGGATATCATGGCCTGAATCTACCGGTGGTAAAGGGAAATAGCCGCCTTTTACACCTGGGCGGTGGCCCTTGTTACCATCTTCATAACTGGTACCAGAGTTCCATGCTGCTTCCGTTGAGTTAATTTTGAAGAACGAGCCTGACATCGTGGTTTCAAAACGAATATCGTCGAACATAAAAAACTCTGGTTCTGGACCAAACAGTACCGTGTCCGCAATGCCGGTAGATTTTAAATATTCTTCCGCACGCTTGGCGATAGAGCGAGGATCGCGATCGTAACCCTGCATCGTGCTTGGTTCGATAACATCACAGGTAATATTCAGCGTAGTTTCTTCAAAAAATGGATCCAATACAGCTGTTGATGCATCTGGCATCAGAATCATGTCTGAATCGTTTATGCCTTTCCAACCGGCAATAGATGAGCCGTCAAACATTTTGCCGTCTTCAAAAAAGTCTGCATTGATCTGGTTTGCCGGAATCGTAACGTGCTGCTCTTTACCTTTGGTATCAGTAAAACGTAAATCTACAAACTTAACTTCATTTTCTTGCATTAAACTCATTACAGATGCTGCAGACATGCATTCCTCCAAATTAACCTGTTGTAAACTGATTTAGCGTTGATGCGCCAATAAATGCCAGATGTGTGCCAATCATTTAACGATATGATTTATATTGATATGTTGCAAGTTTGGTTGAGGTTAAATAATTATACTGCACCAATGTGGTGCGCGACTGCCTGATCATGGTGCGTTGCTGGCAGGGGTAAGTGTAGATGCTGTTGATGGCTCTGATAAAAAAAAATGCCGAAACTGCAGTTGCTGTTTTTCTTTCCATGTAAAAACAGAGTAGAATATGCGCCCTTAAGTTTCAGTTAGTTTTGCCTGGTGGTCATTATGGTCATCTAGTGCCACAGAGGATAGTTTACATGAGCGTTACTGCTACAAATTTAGATAAGCTGCGCAACGTTGCCATTATTGCGCACGTTGACCATGGTAAAACCACATTGGTTGACAAACTGCTGCAGCAGTCTGGCACCTTCGACGCCCGCGCCAAGATGCAGGAACGCGTGATGGACTCAAACGCGCAGGAATCAGAGCGCGGTATAACTATCCTGGCTAAAAACACTTCGGTGCGCTGGAACGGTTACCACATCAATATTCTGGATACACCAGGCCACGCCGATTTCGGTGGTGAGGTTGAGCGTGTTCTGTCAATGGCTGACTCAGTATTACTACTGGTAGATGCTGTAGATGGCCCAATGCCACAAACCCGTTTTGTGACACAGAAAGCTTTTGCCCATGGTTTAAAGCCAATTGTGGTAGTGAATAAAATTGACCGTCCGGGCGCACGTCCGGACTGGGTTATCGATCAGGTATTCGATCTGTTTGATAACTTAGGTGCAACTGACGAGCAGTTAGATTTCCCAATCGTTTATGCGTCAGCCTTAAATGGCTGGGCTACTTTGGATTACAACGATCCAAAAACAGATATCACTGAGTTATTCCAGGCGATTGTTGATCACGTTGCACCACCAGCCGTGGAGCTGAACGGTGAAACGCAGCTGCAAGTATCGCAGCTGGATTATTCAAGCTACTTGGGCATTATTGGTATTGGCCGCATTAAGCGCGGTAGTTTAAAGCCTAACCAGCAGGTAACCATTGTTGGTGCCGATGGCAATAAGCGTAACGGTAAAGTAGGCCAGGTATTCGGTTACCTTGGGTTAGAGCGGGTTGAAACCACTGAAGCTACAGCAGGCGATATCGTTGCTTTCACCGGTTTGGGCGAGCTGAAAATTTCAGACACTATTTGTGCCACGACCAAGGTCGAAGCGTTACCGGCACTGCAGGTTGATGAGCCAACAGTTACCATGACATTCCAGGTTAATACCTCTCCTTTCGCTGGTAAAGAAGGTAAATTTGTTACATCGCGTCAGATTTTAGAACGCTTGAATAATGAATTGAAGCACAACGTAGCATTGCGCGTTGAAGAAACCGATGACGGTGATAAATTCAAGGTATCAGGTCGTGGCGAGCTGCACCTGGGTGTATTAATAGAAAACATGCGTCGTGAAGGCTTTGAATTAGCAGTATCCCGTCCTGAAGTGATTATGAAGACCATTGATGGCGTGCGGATGGAGCCGATGGAAAACGTTACCATCGACTGTGAAGAGCAACATCAGGGCTCAATCATGGAGCGTATGGGTGAGCGTAAAGCTGAAATGACCAATATGCAGCCAGATGGTAAAGGCCGCATCCGGATGGATTTCTTAATGCCAAGCCGTGGTTTAATTGGTTTCCGTACCGAGTTTATGACAATCACCTCAGGTACTGGCCTGATGTACCATAGCTTCGATCACTACGGCGCTCACAAAGGCGGTACTATTGGTCAGCGTATGAACGGTGTGATGATCTCTAATGCGATGGGTAAAGCAGCCGGTTATGCTATTTTCTCATTGCAGGAACGTGGCCGTATGTTTATCGGTCATGCTGAAGAGGTCTATGAAGGCCAAATCATTGGTATTCACAGCCGTAGCAATGACTTAACAGTTAACTGTCTGAAAGGTAAGCAATTAACTAACGTGCGGGCGTCAGGTACTGATGAAGCTATTAACCTGGTGCCACCAATTCGTTATGCATTGGAGCAGGCGCTGGAGTTTAT
>JBFKFH010000166.1:0-7178 GCA_041618685.1 Rheinheimera sp. | reverse complement strand
GATTAGCCTTACTATCACGATATGTTGTACGCAGTGTTAAAGCGTCCCCTAGATACTGGAATGACAGTATTAAACACTCTGTGTCGATACAGCGGTTGATTTTGATCATATGTCGTTCTCCAAGGCGAATGGAACGAACGAGAAAACACAGCCTCTTAATGTTCCCTCAAAGAACATTATACACATCATAAATGTTCTTTCAAGGAACATTTGTGATTTTTTTTTCGCCATGCAGGCTTAACAGTTTTTGGAATACGGAATTTGATCAGCTGATAAAATGAGTTGTGCATCACCTCATATGACTTTAAATAACATGAAAACAATCTACCCACTAGGTAGTAGTAAAACGCCCCTTCTTGGCAATAACAATACGCCAGCAAACTGCTTAAGCTTACAGACATAACACCGAGCTACCGGCTCTAAGGCTTTAACTAGGCTAGGAACGGTAAGCCGTGGCAATAACGCCACCGGGTATGACTGGAAACGGCCACACCTCCCCATTTGGAAAGGTGAGTTATGTTAATTGACGCCTATGCGCGCCGCTTTAGTTATTTACGCTTATCCATTACGGAGACCTGTAACTTCCGTTGCAGCTATTGCCTGCCTGATGGCAACACCTGCGATTCACGCGCTAGTGAATTGTCTATTGCTGAAATAAAGCGCTTAGTTACCGCCTTTGCACAGCTTGGCACCCGCAAAGTACGGATAACCGGAGGCGAGCCCTCACTGAGAAAAGATTTAACCGAAATCATTGCAACCTGCAAAGCTGTACCCGGCATCGAAAAAGTGGCGCTTACAACCAACGGTTACCGCTTACTGCGCGATGCTAGAGCCTGGCAAGCTGCAGGGCTTGATGCAATTAATGTCAGTATAGATAGCCTGGACGCTGATAACTTTCACCTCATTACAGGTCAGGACAAACTGGCCGAAATCCTTGCAGGCGTTGCCTATGCGCAAGCCTTGGGCATTGCGCAAGTTAAAATCAACACGGTGTTACTCAAGCAGCATAATGCCGCTGAACTAGGTGACTTTCTTAACTTTGTTAAATCTCAGCCTATCGCACTACGATTTATCGAGCTGATGCGCACAGGCGATAATGCCAGCTATTATCAGCGTCAGCACTTAAGTGGCAGTCTGATCCAAAACCAGTTATCACAGCAGGGCTGGCAACTTAAGACAAAAGCGAAAACCGATGGCCCGGCGCTAGAGTATTCACACCCGGATTATCAAGGCAGTATCGGTTTAATCATGCCGTACAGCAAAGATTTTTGCGCCGACTGTAATCGTTTACGTGTATCCAGCCTTGGCCAGCTCTATCTGTGCCTGTTTACTGATAGCTATCAGGATCTGCGCTCTTTCTTAAACAGCGACGACACCGCCGCACTGCAGCGCTTTTTACAACAAGCGGTGCAAGGCAAAGCCTACAGCCATCAGTTACAACTGGAACACAGTGGCAGCACGCGGCACCTTGCACAGATCGGAGGCTAGCATGCAAACACACACTGCGTTCACTGCCCTGATCCTAGCCGGCGGCTTATCCAGCAGAATGAGACAAGATAAAGCCCTACTTAACATAGACGGGCAAACTTTGCTGTCGCATATGCAGCAACTGGCATTTGCAGCCGGCGCCAAACAGGTTTTGGTTAGCCGCAATCAAGCTGGCTTTATTCAGGATTTAGCCCAGCCCATGTTACATCAACAAGGTCCGTTGGCAGGCATTTTGGCCAGTCTGGGCCACTGTACCAGCGATAGATTATTAGTGCTGGCTGTGGATACACCTCTGTTAAAGGCCGACACGTTGCAACTGTTGCTAAATGCTGCTGAGAACCGGGCGACATACTTTACCGATAGCCCGCTACCTTGCGTGTTACCGGTTAGCGCCAGCTTGGCTAAGCAGATCGAACAGCAATTACATGCCGGGAAACGTTCTGTAAAACAATTACTCGACCAACTTGGTGCCTTATCTGTTGCAGGCCCTGCATCCGAGCTACTTAACACAAACACCCTCGAACAATGGCAGCAGTGTCTTAACGTTTTAGCGAACCGGAGGGATTATGCCCAAGCCTGACTTAACGCATTTTTATCCGCTTGCGATTTGTGTACTTACCGTATCGGACAGTCGAACTGAACACAATGACAGTAGCGGCGCCTTACTCTGCGACGCCTTACAAACAGCGGGGCATAACCTTGTTGGCCGGGCGTTACTGCCAAATAACAAGTATCTGCTGCGCGCTAAGCTCAGCCACTGGATTGCCAGTGACGAGGTTCAGGTTGTGCTGATAAACGGCGGTACCGGCTATGCCAAAAACAACTGCACTAATGCTGCCATAACACCGCTGCTTGATAGCACGGTACCAGGCTTTGGTGAGCTGTTTCGCCAGCTGTCTTATCAGGATATTGGCTCTGCGGCGCTGCAATCCGGCGCGTTGGCCGGGTTAGCCAATGATACGCTGATATTTGCTATCCCTGGTTCGGGTAGCGCCTGTACCCTGGCTATGCAACAACTCATATTGCCGCAACTAGACGCACAAACGGGTCCCTGCAATTTTGTCGCCCATATAAAAAATAGCCCAAGCAAAAGCTGTGGAGGTTGATATGACAGCTGCAAACCGTGTTACACATTCTGATCTTACACATTTAGACGACAGTGGTGCCGCCACCATGGTGGATGTTGCTGATAAAACCCATACCAGCCGTTTAGCGCGCGCCAGTGCCTTGCTGCAAACGACACCAGACGTCATCACATTAATTGAGCAGGCTCAGCTTAAAAAGGGCGATGTGCTGGCCACCGCCCGTATTGCCGGCATTATGGCAGCGAAAAAAACCAGCGAGCTAATCCCGCTATGCCACAGTTTAATGCTGAGTAAAGTTACCATCGATTTCGCTTTAAACCACAAGCAAGGCCAGATTTACATTGAAAGCTGTTGCCGTGTAACCGGGCAAACCGGCGTTGAAATGGAAGCCTTGACCGCAGCGTCAGTTGCCGCACTGACCATTTACGATATGTGCAAAGCCGTCGACAAATCCATGACAATCCTTAAGGTGCAACTGCTGGAAAAAACCGGCGGTAAGTCCGGACATTATGTTGTGGAGGCCAAATGATTAAAATTCTGTTTTTCGCCGCGCTGCGCGAGCGGCTTGACTGCGAGCAATACCTGCTGAGCTGCGATGACAAAATATTGCAGGTTGCCGACATACTGCAACAACTGCAAAGCCGCTGCCACAACTGGCAACTGGAGCTTAGCCGCAATGATTTGCTCTGCGCTGTTAATCAGCAATTGGTGCCGTTAACGGCCAGTGTACAAGACGGTGATGAGCTGGCATTTTTCCCGCCGGTAACGGGCGGTTAAGAGATAGTGGCTAACGGATGGAGAATGACATGAGCATCTTTGTCGCGGTGCAAAGCGACGACTTTTGTGTCGCCAGCGAATACGACGAGCTGCGCCAGCAGGCCAACTGCGGCGCTATTGTCACCTTTAGCGGCCTGGTACGTGAGCTTAGCAACAACATACTACACAACATGACGCTGGAGCACTACCCCGGCATGACAGAACAAGCCCTTATTGCAATCGCCGAACAGGCAAAGCAACGTTGGCAGCTTGGCGCGGTGCGCATTGTTCACCGGGTAGGCACGCTTAAACCACAGCAACAAATTGTGTTTGTCGGAATTGCCAGTGCCCACCGCGCAGCGGCCTTTGCTGCCTGTGAGTTCATTATGGATTACCTGAAAAACCGAGCGCCATTCTGGAAAAAAGAGCATACCGCGCAAGGTGATTACTGGGTGGCAGCCAAGGTCAGCGACCAGCAAGCTCTGGCGCGCTGGGAGTAACTGATGCGCCATCTATTCTTTGCTGTTTGTTTGCTTTTCACCTTAAGCAGTTATGCCGGCGACAAGCTCACCATAGCGGCCGCTTCCGACCTGCGCTATGCCATGGCTGACATCGTTAGCCTGTTTCAACAGCAGAATCAGCTTGATGTCAGGGTAATTTATGGCGCCAGCGGCAAACTCAGCACTCAGATCCGCCATGGCGCGCCCTATGATATGTTTTTCTCCGCTGATATCAGCTTTGCCGGACGGCTATATCAGGACGGCCTCGCTGCCACTGCGCCACAGCCTTATGCGCTGGGGCATTTAGTGCTGTGGAGCCCAAAACAGAATATGGCCGGCATTAAGCTAGAACAGTTGGCAGAGCTGGATTTTGCCCGCCTCGCCATCGCCCAGCCAGCCCATGCGCCTTATGGCCAGCGCGCTAAACAAGCCTTGCAGGCTGCCGGTGTCTGGCAAAAGGTAGAGCCGAAAATCGTCTATGGCGAAAATATCGCCCAAACTGCGCAACTGGCGCAAAGTGGCGGCGCCGATATCGCCATTATTGCGCTGTCGCTGGCCCGCTTTCCTGAGCTGGCAGGCCAGGGCTACCAGCCTATTAATACTGAGCTACACCAACCGCTGCTGCAGGCCTATGTCATTACCCGCCACGGCGCAGCTAGCACGGCTGCGCGGCAGTTCAGCGCTTTTATGACAACACCACAAGTGCTAAGCATTATGCAGCACTATGGTTTTGAACAAGGACGTTTTGAACAGCCGGGCTTTGAACAACCGGGATTCGAAAAGCCGGAGGCCAACTGATGGCAGAACTATTCGCCACACTCAGCCCGCAAGACTGGCAAGCGATTAGGCTCACCCTAAAACTGTGTTTATACACCACCGTGATTTTGATGCTACTCGGTACACCGCTGGCCTGGTGGCTGTCACTTAGTAACAGCAAAATGCGCACGGCTATTCAGGCAATAGTGGCCCTGCCATTGGTACTGCCGCCAACAGTACTGGGGTTTTATTTATTACTGTTACTCGGGCCACATGGCGCAGTCGGCAGCACTTTAGAGCAACTGGGTTTTAATCATCTGGCGTTTAGCTTCAGTGGCATTTTAATCGGCTCCGTTGTTTATTCACTGCCCTTTACCGTACAACCGCTTATGGACAGCTTTCGCCGTATGGGGCCAAGACCGCTCGAGGTAGCCGCAACCTTAGGTGCCGGTAAGCTGGATCAGCTGTTTAGCGTGGTACTGCCATTGTGTCGTGGCGGTTTTATTATTGCCGCCACCTTAACCTTTGCCCATACGCTGGGTGAATTTGGCGTGATACTGATGCTCGGTGGCAGTATTCCCGGAGAAACTCAGGTGCTGTCAGTCCTGATCTACGATCACACCGAAGCGATGAATTACGCTCAGGCGCAGCAGTTGTCGCTTGGATTATTAGTCAGCGCTTTTGTTGTGCTATTTATTGTCTATGGTTTAAACCGGCTCAGTCAGCGCGAGGCGGTGCTGTGATGAGCCTGTTTCAAATCACAGCGCGCCAGGGCAAACACTGGCTGGCGGTCACCGAGCAGAATTGCCCACGCCAGACAACTACCGGTTTAACCCTAAAGTTAACTATGCAGCGGGGTGATTTTTGTCTGCAGATAGATAACTGCCTGCCGCTACGAGGTGTAACCGCGTTATTTGGCCGCTCTGGCTGTGGTAAAACTACACTACTGCGCGCTATAGCTGGCCTTGATCGCCATACCGGTGCTGAAGTGCAATGTGGCGCGACAATATGGCAGCAAGACGGGCGTTTTGTGCCAGTACATCAGCGCCGCATTGGTATGGTGTTCCAGGAAAGCAGCTTATTAGCCCACCTGACGGTTGAACAAAACCTGCTATATGGCTTTAAACGGCTGGCAAAACACGCTGCTATACCGCTTAAACCTGAGCAGGTTATCCAGATGCTGGAGTTGACTCCGTTGTTGCAACAAATGCCAGAGCAATTATCCGGTGGCCAGCGTCAGCGCGTCGCTCTGGGTCGGGCGTTACTTAGCCAGCCACAGTTGCTGTTGTTGGATGAACCGCTGGCTTCGTTGGATCAGCAAAGCCGCTGTGAGATTTTGCCGTTCCTACAACGCATCGCCAGCCAGACCGGCATACCTATGTTACTGGTAAGCCATCAGCTGGATGACGTCGTTAAACTGGCCGATAATCTGGTACTCATGCAGGATGGTCGAATTCACAGCCAGGGCCCGCTGCAACAGCAATTGCTACAACCACAACTCGCGGCAATCGGCGCTATGTCGATGCTAGATGCCAAAAGCCATGGTTGTAATAATCATCTGCTGAAGCTCAGTATTGGCCAGCAGCAGTTGCAGCTCCCAGCACCGCAACATTGCGACAGCGCAAACTACTCCCCCACTTCATACCGTTTACGTATTCAGGCGCGCGATGTTGCGCTAAGCCTAAAGCCACTTAGCGACAGCTCTGTCAGCAATCAGTTACAGGTAAGTATCAGCGGTTTTAACAGTGCACCGCACCCGGCAGAAACGCTGGTACAGCTAACACTGGAAGGACAGCCACTGCAGGCACTGCTAACCAAACATTCAGTTGAAAGATTGGGCTTGCAGCCTGGTCAGCAGGTATATGCGCAGATTAAGGCAGTGGCGCTGGATTAATGAATGTAGTTTTTTCGGGGAGCAAAAAAGTGATTGATTACGCAAACGTATTGAAATCATGCAACCTGTGTCACACTTAAGTGCGTTGTTAAGCTGTCGTAGTATATTGTTTCTTTAGTACTTCTGGGCAGCCAAATATGTGGCGTTTAATTGTCCACTCTTTAGTCAATTTTTGAATCCCCTCAGTAGCAACGCTGAATGCCTGTATTAGCTCAATCTTATATTTTTCTGCAATTTCTGACTCATCTGAGCCAATATAGAGCTTTCTCTCATTTGTATTTGGAACTTGTTCTGACTTGTCTAGTAGATGATGAAAGCTGGTATCTGAAAGATGGATGTAGCTAGAGCAATGCCTATAGGTATCTTTTAACCAGGGGTTTATTTCCGTTAACCGATCTACAAGGTATGCGTCTGAAAGCTGTCTTCCAGCTTTGTCTTTTATCTTGGAAAGTTTTTCTCCTTGGATAACCTTGTTTGCAGAGTCATGTGGGTCAGCTGTTAGTGTAATTCCGTGTAGACGGAGAATAGAATCGAGTTGAATTCTTAGTAGTGCAACGCCACATGAGTAACCATTATTCCGCAAGATCAGCATAAATCCGTGTAAGACCTGAAGAGCTCTGTTGCAACTGGCAAGAAATAGCGCGTCTGCAGGGAATAGTTGGCCTTCACAAGCTTCAAAAAGCTCTCTTCCGACAGATT
>JBFKFH010000165.1:0-7233 GCA_041618685.1 Rheinheimera sp. | reverse complement strand
TGTTGCGAAACGATGGCACCTTTGTTGTCACTGTTGATGACAACAATATCGCCCACCGCAAAGCCGTGAAAGTCAGCGACGGTAATGGTGACTGGATCACTGTTGATGAAGGATTGGCAGCCGGCGAGAAAGTTGTGACCCGCGGTGCCGAACGGCTAAGCGACGGCCAGAGCGTGTCACAAAGTTAACGACAGCGGCACGCGAAACGCTTAGTTGCTGCGCGGCAGTTCGCATAGTGTAGTGTCTGCAGCTAAGCTGTTATTAACATAACAGCCCGCAGGGCATGACAGGGAGGCGCAGTTGTCTATAACAGCTTCACGGGTGCTACAACACTGCATGCTGCTGGTATTGTGTATCAGTTCAGCCCGCTGCCCGGCTAACGTATTGCAACTGAACGATATCGACTGGCCGCCGTATTTTTTTCCCAGCAGCCATCAGGCTCAGCCCGGCATTGGCAAAGCCCTGTTAACACTATGCCTGCAGCAGCTTGGCTATGAATTTAATTACAATAATTTACCCATTAAACGCACCCACTATTATATGCAAACCGGTGAGCTGGACATTACCGTTTACTCATATCAGGCTGCGCGCGAAGATGCGGTGCTCTACGGCAAAGAGCCTATTTTTATCAGCTCATATGGCTTTGCCGTAAAAGCCGACAGCGGTATTAAAATTACCAAAATTGACGACATCACCAAACTGACCTTTGGTCATCTGGCTGGCCTGAGCCATACCATAGAGTTAAATCGGCTATTAATCAGAATGCGGGCGCTGAACAAAGTGGTAGAAAGCTACGATTTAAATGCAACACTGCAACAGTTAGTGCACTCACCGGCGAGAATTGATATTACCGCCAACTCCAAAGAAACCTTGCTGTGGCGCATTAGCAGCCTAGGACTTAGCGATCAGATCCGGGTACTGGACTTTGAACTGGCCAGTAAAGCCTATTATATTGCCGTGTCAAAAAACAGTACGGTAATTACCGAACCGCAACAGTTTGTGCAGCAGTTCGATGCCTGTTTGCGTGGGCTGAAACAAAGCGGCCAATACAATCGTATTGCCAGCAGGTATGGCTTGTAAACTATCACGCCCAGTACAAACTTAGCAGTAATACCACTAACAGGGCAAAAGACAGTAAAACTATGTAGCTTATTGAAAATATGCAGAATTTAACTAATGTTTTGCGCCAACCCTGGCCGTAAAACACTTTCTGGCTCAGCAGTAAATAAACCAACATGTACCACAATATGGCCAAAGCCAGATTGCTGCAACTTTGCTGCAACCAGCCGATGGTGCTAGTTAACGACGCCATATAGGTTAACAGCGTAAACGCAATAAACATATGCAGCATCGCGCTGTGGCTGTGCAGACACAGCAGTAAGTGCTCCATATAAAAGCGATTGTTACGGATATACAACAACTTCAATAACAGCGCGAACAGCGGCAAAAGCAGAAACATCATTTGCGGCGCCAGCGAGAAAAACTTACTCACAGCCAGTTGCGGGTTGTCTTTCAATCGGGCCAGTTTGCCGTCAAACAATTGCTCTATCAGACTTTCAATGTCCTGATCGCCATCCAGCTCCAGCAATTTAACCGGTGTCGGGGTGGCAGATGGGGTTGTCGCCTGGCGGGCCGTTTTGTCCGGTGCCGTTGCAACCACTGGTTCCGGCTGCGGTACTTTGCCTGACAGCACAACATCAGAAGCAGCTGATGCGGCGCCTGACACAGGCTTGGTCACTGCAGCAAGCTCACCATCAATCGTCTGCAATTGTTTAAGTGCGGCCGTTACATCAGCGGACACCGGTTCTGCCGGATTGTACTGCAGGCCAAACTGACCATCGGCATTGTTAAATTGTATGTCGTTCGTTGGGATCAGCTTGGCAAACACTAAAAACGCGATGATAGAACTGAATAAATACAACCGCAGTGCCGGTACGTAAGGCGCCCGGTGGCCGCTAACATAACGCTGGGTTAGCCGGCCGGGCTTAAACCAAAGTGGTAACAGCGTTTGCCATAATCTGGCGTCCCAGTTACTGAACTCGCCAAAAAACTCCCCGACCAGGCCAAAAATATTGCGCAGAATATTGCGTTTTTCCTGGCCACACTGGTGGCAATACGGCCCCTGTAACAGGCTATGGCAATTATCACACTGCGTAGCCTTTTGCGGTAAATCAACGGCGGCCATCCCTGCTCTCCACTACCTGCACTACCTGATAGGGTACTGCTGTTAATACGTACGGTGCTGTTATAACGGCAAGACAATCTTCAACGCTGCCGCTGAGTCTGCAATGGTTAGCTGACTTGAAAATACCCCGCTCACGCCGTGTAAATTCTGTTTAAGGCTTTGTTAAGAAAACAGAAAATAGCCAATAAGCCCACGTAAATCAACAGGTTTATTTTTTCACGACCGATTAGGGATAGCAAAATTACAGCAATAAAAAAGCCGCTTCGTGCGGCTTTTTTCACTGCTTAATCACTATTCTTCATCATCTTCCAGTTCGATGTCGTCTTCGTCACCTTCAAAATAGGTGCCCCAGCCGTCATATTCTACTTTGTGCTTCTTCGCCAGCGCTTCTAACTTGATGGCGTCGGCCACAATCGTTTCAGTAACCAGCGATTGCTCACGAATGGCATCGAATACCCAGGCATTGCTACCGTCTTCAAATTCAACTTCTTCAGCGTCGGTAACTTCGTAACCCAGTTTAAACAATTCTACCGCCAGCTTTTCCAGCTTGGCGAAGTCTTTATCATAAAAGTGATGCTCAATTGTATACTGCGCATCTGGATCGCTACCATCTTCTAATAGGGCGTCGATGGTTTCTTCGGTAAATTCTTGCCAGTTTTCCATAAAATTACTCTTTAACCTTAATATTGCTGGCAGTGTAGTCGTTGCCCAGTTCGCTATCAAGTGCAGCAATTTGTGCCTGCATTTGTTGGTGGATATTTTGCGCAAACTCGCGAATATTTAGCTGCGCTGTTGGTAATGGCACCGGCGCCATTAGCTGCACAATAACCTTGCCGTTATTCCAGCGGTTAAGCTTAAACTGGCCGTGCGTGCTACTCATACATACCGGCACTACCGGCACATTGGCTTCCATCGCGATATGAAATGCGCCCATTTTAAATGGTAGTAAGCCGCGGCCATAGCTGCGGGTGCCTTCGGGGAACATCCATACCGATATATTGTCGCGGCTTATACGCTCGGCAGCGCCCAGCATGGTGCCCAGCGCGCGGCTTTTATTTTGCCGGTCGATCATAATATTGCCACTGAGCCAGTACAGCTGGCCAAAAAACGGAATAAACTTCAGGCTTTTTTTGCCAATAGTTACTGTACGCGGCTCCAATGCCTTACTGATAGTAAATAAATCCAGATTATTCTGGTGGTTGGCAATGTAGACACAAGGGCCGCTGATTACCGTGTCATTGTGGCGGCGTATTTCCACCTCAATACCGAAAATCCATGCCGCCCAACCATACCACTGGGAAAAAATATGTACGTTGTTCGGATGAAACGGCCGCAGCAGACAAATCAATAACCCTGCAATGGTACTGATAACAAAGAAACACACTAATAAAATTAACCGAACTACCGCTATCACCGAATTCTCCAGTTTGCTGCGTTACCGCTTTTGGCGGTTGCTGTGCAGATATAAAAAGGGCGCCGTAAAAAAGGCGCCCAGTATAACGGCTTTATTCCGCGCTGCTGGTTTGATCACTGCCATCATCGGTTGGCTGATTTACCAGCACGGCATCGATCCGCTGTAAACCGCGAGGCAGTTTATTACCACGCCGGCCGCGTTCACCATGATAGTGCGCCAGATCATCCGCTTTAAGCCCCAGCTTACGCTTACCGGCTACCAAGGTGACGCTGCCATCGGCCGGCACTATTGCCAGCTGACAGACATACTCTTCGCGACTGGCCGCGCGCGCCGAAGGAATAGACATGAGTTTATTGCCCTTACCTTTGCTCAGTTTAGGCAAGTCTGCCACCGGGAACACCAGCATACGGCCCTCGTTGCTAATACATAGCACCAAGTCAGTATCAGGCTGCCTTACCACCATCGGTGTCAGCACTTTGGCACCGACCGGCAGGCTTAATACCGCTTTACCGGCTTTGTTACGGCTGAGTAAATCACTGTATTCGGCAACAAAGCCATAGCCTGCATCGCTGGCCAGCAGCAAAGCCTGCTTTTCATCGCCCAGCAGCACATGATCAAAACTTTCGCCGGCAACAACAGCAAAACGGCCGCTTAATGGTTCGCCCTGGCCGCGGGCGGATGGCAGTTCATGTGCCTCGGTAGCAAAACTGCGTCCGGACGAGTCAATAAACACAGCCTGCTGATTGGAGCGGCCGCTGGCCAACGCCTTGAACGCATCACCGGCTTTATAACTTAATGCGTTGCCGTCAATATCATGGCCTTTGGCACAGCGTACCCAGCCTTTTTCTGACAACACAACGGTAACCGGCTCGCTTGGGAGTAACTCTTTTTCGCTTAAGGCTTTGGCTTCTTCGCGCTGCACTATCGGGCTGCGGCGTGCATCACCATATTTTTCCGCATCGGCCAGCAACTCATCACGGATCAGCTTGGTGAGTTTTTTCTCCGAACCTAAAATGCCCTGCAATTTATCACGCTCTTTGGCCAGCTCATCCAGCTCGCCACGGATCTTCATTTCTTCCAGTTTCGCCAGGTGGCGTAACTTTAGCTCTAATACCGCTTCGGCCTGACGCTCAGTAATGCCAAAGTGGGCAATCAGTTCCGGCTTCGGCTCATCGAATGTGCGAATAATGTGGATCACTTCATCGATATTTAAAAAGGCAATTAACAAACCTTCCAACACGTGCAGGCGATCCAGCACTTTGTTTAAGCGGTACTGTAAGCGCCGGCGCACGGTATCGCGACGAAATACCAACCATTCAGATAGTATTTCCAGCAGGTTTTTTACCCGTGGCCGGTTATCCAGGCCAAGAATATTGATATTTACCCGATAGCTTTTTTCCAGATCTGTTGTTGCGAACAAATGCTGCATCAGCTGCTCTACATCAATCCGGTTTGAGCGCGGCACAATAACAATGCGCGTTGGGTTTTCATGATCCGACTCATCACGTAAATCACTGACCATCGGCAGCTTTTTCGCCTGCATCTGCGCGGCTATCTGCTCCAGCACCTTAGCGCCTGACGTCTGGTGTGGCAGCGCGGTAATGACAATATCACCGTCTTCCTGCTGGTACACCGCGCGCATTTTCACACTGCCACGGCCGGTTTGATATATCGCCGCTAAATCAGCTGCCGGGCTGATAATCTCTGCATCGGTCGGATAATCCGGCCCGCTGACATGCTGCATTAAATCTGCCACACTGCTGTGCGGGTTATCCAGTAACGCAGCACAGGCATGTGCCACTTCACGCGCATTGTGTGGCGGTATATCGGTTGCCATCCCCACCGCGATACCGGTTATGCCGTTAAGCAGTATATGTGGCAAACGCGCCGGCAACACCTTTGGCTCTTCCAGAGTACCGTCAAAGTTGGGTAACCAATCAGTTGTACCGGCACCTAACTCCGACAGCAATACTTCAGAGAAACGCGATAACTTCGCCTCGGTATAACGCATCGCAGCGAATGATTTCGGGTCATCCGGGGCCCCCCAGTTGCCCTGGCCGTCTACCAGCGGATAGCGGTACGAAAATGGCTGCGCCATCAGCACCATGGCTTCATAACAGGCGGAATCGCCGTGCGGATGAAACTTACCTAATACATCACCGACGGTACGTGCCGATTTTTTAAACTTCGCTAAATGCGACAGCCCCAGCTCTGACATGGCATAGACAATACGCCGCTGTACCGGCTTTAACCCATCACCAATATGCGGCAAGGCCCGGTCCATGATGACGTACATCGAATAATTTAAGTAGGCATCTTCAGTAAAGCGGCGCAGCGGTAACTGCTCAACGCCGTCATAGGAAATTACAGTGTCGGTCATAGTTTATCCTGTCTGCCCGGGCGTCTGCTCGCCCGTTGCCGTGTGTTTAGTGTTGCGCCGGGTAAGTTGCCACAGCAATAGAAGCAATAACACCAGGGTGCTGCATCCCAGAATGGCCAGCCATACCAATTGCACTTTGTGCTCCCGCCCGGCCTGCTGCAACTGCAATGTTATTAACGCATTCTGTTGTTCTAATAGACGGTTTTGCTGCAACTGCCGCTCTGTATCGAGGCCCAACCGCATCTGCTCTAATGCCAGCTCATTTTCTTTGTCCCGCATCTGCTGGAACATATAAACAAAATCATGCAGCTGCCGGTATGCCCGGTCAAACTCGCCTTGCGCCGCCAGCAGCAGAGCTTTTAAATACCAGACATTTAACCGGGTTGGGCTGTCTTCAGCCACCCCTTCATCCGACAAGCTGCGTTCTGCCAGCATCACCTGCTGCATCGCCAGCGATATTTGGTCCAGCTTGTGGTAGATCTGTGCTTTTTCGTAGTGATGGGTAGAAATATGTACAGTTGACTGTAACAACGGTAAATACTGCTCAGCTTTATCAATATAAGCTAACGCCGCATCACTGCTGCCACTTTCACTGCTGGTTATTGCCAGGCCCAAATAGGCATGGTACAGATTAGCATTGTCATTCGCCTGCAAACTTTTTTGCAGCATCCTGTTATAGGTTTGCAGCGACAGCGGATATTGTTCTAAATAGCTGTAGGTACGGGCCAGATTAAACAACACCGTAATTTGGTTTTTTTGCCAGCCCAGCTGCTCATACAACGCCAGTGCTTCGGTCATCAGTTCAATAGCGTCCTGTTCAAAGGCCAATGACGCATACAACAGCCCCAGCTCGGCATTTACTTCAGCCTGCAATTCGGTATCAGCCAGTTGCTGCGCGCGCTGGTAAGTATCCCGCAGCAGCTCCAGGGCTTGCTGTTGCTGGTTCTGATTGCTCAGAATAGCAGCATGATTAATTTGACCGCGCAGGATATATTTTTCATCTTCGAGCAAGGTTGCCAGTGTAATACCCTGCTGATAATACTGCAGCGCCGCTGGATAATCGGTTTGCATTTCAAAGTAAAACCCCAGCTCATACAACAGTTTCACTTTCAACACGGATGGCTGGTCACCCACTAACTCCAAGCCTTGCTGTGCCGCCTGTTGCTGCTGCTGATGCTGCCCAAGCGCGTTGTACAACGCTGCCTGCAGAAAATACCAGTGTGCCTGTTGCGCTGTTGTCAGGCTGGCAAATTC
>JBFKFH010000164.1:0-7259 GCA_041618685.1 Rheinheimera sp. | reverse complement strand
TCACCAGATGACAAATGTACATCGCCCGGTAGCAAACTAAAGCCATTCGTTTCTTCCGGGGTGGCACCCGCATGGGCGCCATTTTCATCGGCAAACGTCTGCGGCGTCATGCCTTTGCGCCAGCCCATAACCACAAAATCACCGGCATCAACATGCTGGCACAGGTGCAATAAGTCTGTGCTTAGACTATCCAGAAACGGATGGTCAGCACCAAACAACCGGGCGGCATCCTGCGGCAGGTAAAAATCCCCTTCGCTTGTTGTCGCCCGCAGCCTGTCTTCAGCTTCAACCAGCAGAACAACCGGCACCTGATGCTCCACCGCCAGCTGCGTTGCGATAGCACGGCTTTGCTGTGCAGTCAGCGTAGCCGGGGAATAAATATGTCCCACCGGCCCCAGTGCAGCAACCCGGATAGAAGCCTCTGCGTTGCTATCATCACTGGCGAGCACAGAAAACAGGCGCTGCACCTTATCACCACCCAGCAGTCTGACTCTTTGGGTCTGGATACTGCCACTGCCCTGTACTGCTTCACCCTTGGCCGGCGGGGTTATTTTGCTAAAGCACTGCGCCACGGCCTGCTGCAACGAATATCCACGCAACTGGCTATAGCGACTGACTTTTGCCTGACCGTGGTCGGAATAGATCCACACTTCATAACTGCGCCATTCAGCGCGGTTAGCTGCCCGCCACAACCGGGCAATACTGTCGTCAATCCCTTTGAGGGTCCAGTGGGCAAAGCGGGACGAGGGACCGCGCCGGTGTGACTGCTCGTCATAGCCGAGAAAATTAATATGTACTATCGGCATTCCCCGGCTCAGATCGATTTTGCCGCCGATTACACACAGCTCACGCAACAATATTGAAATAGCCACCCGGGTTGGCACAAATTTCAGCTCGCTGAAAAAATCATGCCCTTTGACTAAGCCACGGACAAAGTCGTGCAGGGCCAAACCGACCTCAAGAAAAAACAGGCCGATAATCCGTAACACACTGTACAGGTTAGTGATGATTAATGCGGCCAGTACTAACGGATTAGCACTGCGCAGTGCCGGCCCCCAGCCCAGCGCGGATGCACAAAAATGTGACTCCGCTGCGCCGCCGGTAAAAATGTCAGCATAGGCACTGCCATTTTTTAACAACGCTTTTTTGCTTTGCTTGGTTAATCTGGCTTCTACCTGAGCGGCTGTGTCCGGCTCAAGCATCCGGACTACATGGCCGCTGCGATGATCACAGAATGAGAACGCCGGTACAGCCGCTGCGATACCGTAAAACAGTTCAGCCTGCACTGCCGGCGTAGTCGCCGGCAGGCCTGAGTATTGCGCATGCAATTTGTAATTTTCACGCTGCAATAACCGGCTTAAAAATGGCATTTCGCCTCGGTCTAATGCGCGCTGCAATTCAGGTTGCGACAAGCCGTCTATCTGCAGCATAACAAGGCCTGGCCGTACTGCTGAGCCGGTTGATACCGGCAGTTGTAAGAGCCTTGCCAGCCAATGACTGCGGCTCAGATTGCGTCTGAGCCAGCGTAACCATACTGTAATACGGACAATCATAGGCCTCCCGCTATATTGCATTTCATCGGCGCTGTCTGCAGCTAACTTGCTGGCTATGGCTTGTCGTTCTCAGCAAACAAGGCACTGCCGACTGCAGTGCTGCCGGCACCGGCCAGACTACATAAAATATCCCACTCAGCTTTGACCCAGGCCAATACATCTTCCCCGTCACTCTGGGGTCTGAAGGTCGCAGACTGGCTCTGTTGCAGTGCGGTAAAGCACATTAACGCTTTCTTGGCAGAGCGCGGCATCGAATAGCTGTCGGCTGTCTGCCTGGCGCCTTGTTGCAGTGCCGCCAGGCGCTCAGCTGGGGCAGCAATAACTTCGCGCAGTGCTGCACTAAAGGCCGTCAATGTTTTATCGTGCAGCAGCATACCGTTTACGCCGTGTCTTACTACTTCTCGCACACCGGGTGCGTCCAACGCTACTACCGGCAAGCCCGCAGCCATCGCCTCTGTCAGCACTATGCCCTGCGTTTCGCTGCCTGATGCAAAGGCAAATATATCCATCGCATGTAGCGCATCAACCAGGCTTTGCTGCTGTAACACACCGGTCATATGAAGCTTGTCACTGACGCCGGCCTTGGCAAAAATGTCGCTGATCACCTGTTCAGACGGGCCAGCACCCACCACCAGAAAATGCACGGCATCACTGTCAACGGCGACATTTGCCACTGCACGCGCCAGAAACTCAAGGTTTTTTTCCGGTGCCAGCCGCCCCAGATGGCCGATAACTGCAGCGTCGGGCGGAATGGCCAATTGTCGCCGCACCTTATCGCCGTCACCGGTGGCAAATTGCTGCGGATACACACCGGTTGGGATCACCTCAACTGCTGTTGTAACGCCGCGTTGCTGCAGTAGCTCAGCAATACTCTGGCTGGGCGCGATAACCTGATCGCATAAATTAGCGTAGCGGGTAGCCAGCTCAATGGCGAAACACTGCATAGCGGAGGAATCACCCGGCACATAATGCGTATACTGTTCGTACAGCGTATGGTGGGTAAACACTAATGGCAGCTGGCGATAGCGCGCGGTACGCAGTGCTGTCATCCCCAGCAGAAACGGATGTTGCGAATGAATAATGTCTGGTGCAAAACTATCCAACAAGGTGCTGAGCTGGTCATGGATCGGCAACGCCACCGAAAAGTCACTGGCATTAAAATTCTGAATAGCGGCGATGCGTACGACATCGGTTTCGTGCTCAGGCATATTGGCAAACTCCGGTGCAACCACCAGCACCCGATGCCCCAGCTTGCGATACTCTGCCACAAAGGCTTCAACCGAACGGGCAACGCCGCCGACATGCGGCGTAAACGTGTTTGTAAATATCGCAATGTTCATTCGTTACGCCTCATGCTGACTTAAAGTGACTGAACCGGCATTGGCCTCTGTGGTGACTGGCCGGAAACCTGGCAAGGCTATTTTCAGCGCTGGCAGGCTGTTGCTGTGCCAATCAGCCTGCCAGCTGACAACAACGCTATGCGCCGACTGGACTGTAATGTCGATACTGATACGGCCAAAACTGGTCGGTGCCGGCCCAAAGCTTACCGGAGTTGACGCATCCAGCCAGCGCTGCGGTACGCCAGAACACAGCACCAGCTGCTGGCCTTCTTCACGCACAAAGCAGTTCCTGATCATCAGTAACCACTCTGCAGCTGCCCACACATGGTGACCATCGCCCATGCAGCCGCCACCTGTCGCCGGATGAATGGCCTCAGGCCACTGCCCGGTGGGCGACGCCAACGCCGCCACTGCATCCATTAACGTCAGATAACGTGGATCTTGGGCCCGTAACAACACCTGCGCCACATGTAGCGTTAAGTAGGCATTTAAACCGGAGTGGATCATGTCCTGATAAAACGCATCTTTAACAAAGCAGCGCTGCAGTAAAAACTCTACGGTATCGAGCAATCGGGGATCGTCCGGTGCCCATAACTGTGCCGGATAACCGGCCGCCAATGAGCCTATCGCGCCGGCATCCAGCCGCCGGTATGGTGAGGCAGGCATTCCCAGCCGCTTAAGGCCTGCGGCGCAGCCAGACAGGCTTTTGTCTATCGCCGCACTAAAACTATCGGCGGCTTGTGCAAACTCACGCTGTTGCTTCTGATCTGTGTCACCAAGCAAGTCAGAAGCGGCCTGTAAGCCGGCTACCCCCCAAAAATCGTCCCAGTAGTAATAATCATTTGGGCCCAGATGTTCAGCACTGAACCCCGCTGGTAGCAGCCCTGCATGCGGTGCATCGAGGTTATCTGACAAGCGTTTTCGTACTATCCATTTGGCGCCACTCTGCACCGGGCCACGCCAGTCAGGCGGCAATTTCCGCCCGGTCATGTCAAAGTAGCGTTTGAGGATCCACAGTACTTCGCCATTGGCATCCCATTCACCTTCCTGGGAGCGAAAATAGCCCATCATTGTCTGCCGCGGCGGGAATTGATTCAGCGCCCGCTCGGCGCGCTCTGTCAGACCGGCACAAAGTAAGGCGTGAATAATAAAAGCCGCATCGCGAAACCAAAACCGCTTGTAAGTATAGGGGCCGGGATAAACATCTTGTGGTGAGTGCAAAATTAGTGATGTGACAGCAGCGTCATATAAAAATTGATACTGCTCGTCCGGGCAGGTTAACCGGCAGCATTTTTGCTGCTCCTCGGGCCAGGCATTCTCTGACAGCTTCGCGTCGGGTTCAGATATCAATGGCACGCTAACCTCCAGTTCCTGCCATTGTCCGGTGGGCAAATCAAACAGCGCAGCGGCGGTAACCATACCAACGTCACAGACGCCCTCAGTTTGTTCCTGCGCATCTTTGAGGTGAATATAAACATCACCCTGACGGTAGGTAGAAACATGATGTCGATCTGCCGGCCGGCTAAACCTAACCTGGTGACCGTCATCCACCTGCCATTGTCTGCGGCTGGCATCCAGACGCACCTGATGAATAAAGCTGACACCCTCCGGGTTCTGTGGTCGCAGAGCCAGTACCAGATACCCCGGCTGCGCCGACTTCGCCCGCAAGCGCAACTTACACACCGCTATACCGTTTTCCAGTTGCACCGACGCCCGACTAATCAGCGTCATGCCGCGCTGCGTTGTCTCGGTGCTTATGCTGACATCTCCAGCCAGCTGCAACTGTTGTTCAGATTGCAACGCTCTGGACGGTAGTAAGCACTCGCCTTGTTGCGGCATAATCCAGCCATCCAGTGACCAGCCATCTAAATACGGCGTCAGTAAACCTCTGGGGTCAACAATTGGCAGCTCCGCACAGTCTGGCCAGCCTATTGCGGTCCAGTTTCGATGCGTCAGATTAATATGGGTAATAGAAAATGCCCGTGGAATAAATGACGCATCATAGGGATCAAACTGGCGCGAAATCCAGTAAGGCCACACCCAGTCCAGGTTATGCTGAATCACCCGGCTGTTGATCAGTCCGCGGGCATGAAACACCACCCCGGCCCGCAACAACTCAATCGGCTCGCCTACTTCTGAGGGCTGGGCAAAATTGTGTAAACGGGCAAGTAATGCAATAGGGTCAATAAAGCCATGCTTATGCGCGACATAACGTACTACATAGCGCCATGGCAGCCATTTTAACCAGGTCATGCGTCAGGTTCCTTCACGGTGTTAGGTTCGGTGTACTGCGCCAATGCCCGGCTAGCCAGACGGTTAAGGTAGACGATAACCGCCACCGCAGCGACCAGGCCAACAGCATATAGCCCCCACTCCCAGACAGAACGCTGACGTGACGTCAGTTCAAAGCTGGAGATATCGGCAATCAAAGAGCCAAGATAGACGTTATGTACACTAAACGGGATAAAACCCAGCAATGAACCGGCCACGTAGCCGCGTAATGAAAACTGGGTTAATCCAAAGAAGTAATTCGAAAGCTTGCCGGGGAAAAACGGAATTAGCCGGGTTAATAACACGATTTTCCAGCCATTTGGTGTCAGCTCATCATGCACCAGTTTTAATTTGGCCCGCGCCAGCACAAAGGCTCTGGCGCGCGGGCCAAAGCAGTAACGGGCAATTAAAAATGCAATCACAGCACCGGCCGTTGTTCCTAGCACCACATAAATCGACCCCGGTATGACACCGAACACAAAGCCGGCGCCTATGGTAAACAGCGCGCCAGGCAGCAGCAGTACCACCACTGCAGCCATAATCAGCATAAACAGCAGCGGCGCCCAGGCTCCCTGCTGCTTAAACCACTCCAGCAATTGCAACACATACTGATGCACATCAAAATACACCAACACGACCAGCAATGCCGCGACAAACAGCAGGCTGCCTACCATACCCAGCAACACTGATTTTTTGCTATGCGGTTTGGCGGTGCCAGCAGCGGTCTGACTGTTTTGTGTCGTGCCCGACATCACACTGGCTACCTATCCGCCTGCCGGCTTTGGCAAATCGTGACGTGGTTCAATACGCATTAATGGTCTCCTGTGTCGGCCGCAGAAATAAGCTGGTACACAAAGAACGCAAAGCTCATGCCATGATGTCGCCGACCATTGCCGCAGTCGGTTGTGCCGGATTAGTCAGACTAGACGCACGCTTATGCTGCTGTGTTTACGGCCGGGTACGAAAAAAGGTTTAAGATAGGATAGTGCCAACGCAGGTGGTCGGTCTTCGGTGCGCAATACCAGGTGCTAGTGCAATTTTCTGGCTAGCGCCGGGCAAAAATTACAAACTGTTGCGGTAATATTTACCCGGCAAAAACCAGGTTATTTAATTAACAGCTCCCAGCCAGCCTGTTGCTGATACAGTACTTCCTGCTCCAGCTCAGCCCGCATTAGCGGGTGCTGCTCTTGCCAGCCACCAGGCATCTGCAGCAACAGGGCTTCACCTTTGCTGCTAATATTGACCTGCGGCAGTACTTCATGCCGGCGTCGCATCGACAGAATAACTGCCAAGCGCAAAATACGGGTTAACCTTACTGTCAACAGTACGGAAGTCATGGTCTGACGGGCAATAATGTCCCGGCTGATATCAGCACGATGGTTATGCACCAACGCCATTACCAACTGCTGCTGGGCGCGTGTGAAGCCGGGCAAATCAGAGTGATTAATGATATAGGCACCATGATGATGGTGATTTTTATACTCAATCAGCAAACCTAGTTCATGCAGCAAGGCACCGCTTTTGAGCATACTGTGGCCTTCAAATTTATTTAGATCCCAGCGACTCTGTAACTGACTGGCTAACTCAGCCGCCATTTCTGCGACACGTTCAGCATGGCGTTGATCGATAAAATAGCGCACCATTAAACTGTTAACGGTGCGGTTGCGCACGTCAGTATGCTGCAACTGTGGCAACATACTGTACAGCACGCCTTCTCGCAGTGCGCCACCTGACAATGTCATACCGCTGATTTTCAGCACCTTAAACAACGCAATAAGAATTGCCAAACCGGACGGGAATACCTGCTTGCGCTCCTGCGCCAATCCAACAATGCTCAATTGCTCCATGCGACCACAAGCTAACGCCTGTTGCATGATATCTTCCAGCCGGTTCAAGGTAATCACTTCGTCTCTACCCTGCGCTACCAGAATTTCTTGCATTGCCTGTACTGTGCCGGATGCGCCTACAGCCAATTGCCAGCCTGTTTGCTGATACTGCGCCGCAATAGACATCGCCTGAGCCTCAGCCGCAGCAATCGCCTGGTTAAAATTTTCTTCGCTTAGTTCGTCATCGCTGAAATAGCGTTCAAGATAAG
>JBFKFH010000163.1:0-7408 GCA_041618685.1 Rheinheimera sp. | reverse complement strand
GAAGTACGGTTTATATAAAACAAAGAACCATTATAAAACGGCTCTAGCCTGCTCCAGTTCACCCCATTGTCGGTACTTTTAGCCGCAAAACCAGCCTCGCCTACTAAATACAGCACGTTCCCGTCAGCAAACAACCGGTTAAAATGTGGCAAAATGGCGCCCAGTTCAACTTCGTACATTTCAGGGTCAGTTTCTTTGAGCTCTAGCAGGTAATCCTGCTCATCTATTGATAGCAGTTCTGGATGGAACTCTTTTTGCCATGTCTGGCCGCCATTGTCCGTGCGATAGAACAATCCATAGGCGCCCACGGCAATACCATGCTCGGCGTCAGCAAAATAAACATCGAATAAGGGTTTATCCGTTTCTGGTGCATAATGCTGAAGCTGCCAGCTAACACCACCATCGGATGTCATCAAAATACTTGCATCATGCCCAACCACCCAACCTTGCTTTTTACTGACAAAATAAACACTGTTCAAATTGGCCTGCACCGGCACTTTTGCCTGCTGCCAGTCAGTCGCATTATGACTAAGTAGTATATGACCACGCTCACCCACCGCTACCAGCGCTTGTTCGCTTACTTTAACAATATCAGTAAGTAATGCGCTTTTTGCCAGCGGTGATATGTACGCGTCTCGTGGCGCATCATCAGGCTGTTCGGCAGAAACAGCTGCAGCGGCACAGAAAGCAGCTATGGTTGCCAGACGAATAATATTTCTATGCATACTCTGAGTTTTTACTCTATAAAAGTTTAAAAATAAAAACGGTTGGCACCAGGCCAACCGTCATTATAACACTGCTAGCTTACCGGGTTCCTTCACGACGCAGCGCCGCTGGTGTGAAGTCAGCATCGGTTAGTGCCACCGAGAAATCGTACATTTTGTCTTCATTATCAAGACCTATCGCGATATAGCGCCGCGAGTTAAGATCATGATAAACCTCAAGCGTACTCCAATGTGTTGGCACTTCATAGTAGTTCAGACCATGAGCAACTGCGACACGATATAACTCGTTTCTGTTGTCATACAAATCGGCTACATGAATTTGCCAGCTGTCTTCGTCAATATAAAACACTCGCTTACCGTAAACATGACGCGTATCGTCTTTTAACGTCGCTTCAACGGTCCAAACACGGTGTTTTTCCCAACGAACATAATCAGGATTAACATGACCGGCCATCAATAAGTCTGCATACTTCACGTCACTGCCGTGCAGTTTGTAGCTGTTATATGGAATATACAATTCCTGCTTACCTACCAGTTTCCAGTTATAACGATCCGGAGAACCGTTAAACATATCAAAGTCATCAGTAGTTCGCAGGCCATCTGACGCCGTACCTGGCGCATCATAGGCTACATTAGGTGCACGCCGTACACGGCGTTGCCCTGTGTTGTATGTCCATGCCTGACGCGGTGTTTTAACCTGATCCATCGTTTCATGAACTAATAACGCTGTACCGGCTAACCGCGCAGGTGATGTAACACCTTGCTTAAAGCGAAACAGAATATTTTCTGCAGTAAGTGCTTCAGCCGTCGCATTGGGTTCTGAATACTTGAACATAATTTGTTCATCAAAACCGATGATAGTGAACGCACCGGCAGCAGTCGGTGCAGCCTGTCCACCATTACGACTGGCAGCTACACCACGAAACCGCAATAAGTGATTCCACACGGCTTCCAGGCCGTTTTGTGGGATTGGAAACGGAATGCCAATTGCAGCATTAACAATACCGTTTCCACCTTCAATCAGTTCGGCTTTTGTTGCGATATTCTTCGTAGCATCATATACATATTTAGGATATGACGCAGTGCGGCGCGATTGATAGATGTTCATTTTATAGGTATCAGGGTAAATTTCGAATAATTTAACCTGGCCTGGACTCAGCAGGTTTTTAAACTGCTCTACATTAGACTTATCTATCGTCATCAACACCTTGTCATCTTTAAATGGATCAAGATGATGCATGCCAGTGCTATAACCAGCCGGTGCTGACGTTATACCGCCAGTCCAAGCTGGTATAGAACCATCCGCATTGCCCGCTTTCTCAGCGCCTAGAGGGGTTAAATCGCTACCTAGTCGAGCAGCCTGCTCTGGTGTTATTTTCGCTGTAACTGAACAGCTTAAAACCAGTGCCATGGCTGATGAAATTAGGGTGAGTTTTTTCATAATTAGTGCTCGTCCCTTAAATAGAGTACTTGATGTTAAAAGAGATAAAGTCACGGTCTTCTACGTTATTAGTGGTGCCCTGACCGCCCCAGAAAACGTTATATGACACTTCACCTGACCATTTGCTCAGATAATCGAAGCTGACGGCATAGGCCAGTGACTTACGATCTTCGACAAACATAAACAGTGGGTCCGGTGTAATACCATTAACATCGTGTGAAAATACCATACGATGTGACAAATTTATGCCGGCAAATACGTTGTTATAATCTGCCTTCGCCAGCAAGCGATAGCCCCAGGCTGATGCTGTTGGGAACGGATTAGTTTCAGCACCGTTTGACAAACCGGTATGTAACCCCGGAATTTCAACACCGGCACCATTGATCAATGGGCTACCACTACGATCGGTATTAGGACCATTTAAACGCAGCACGCTTTGATCTGGCATATCCTGGATGCGAATACCACCGATCTCACCCAACAAGCTGATATTATCTGCGCCTAACGCAGGACCAACCAGATGGGTAAATGTCATCTGTGCCTGTAAGGTGTCGCTCAGAATAAAGCCGTTAGCTTTTTTACCTGGCTGAACCTTAGAGCCATAACGCGGATCTCTGCCTATCTGCGAGATACCTGCCAGGTCAGGACGTAAACCTGCATTGGCAAGTTGTTCCGGCATACCAGCATACAGAATCTCAACGTCATCTATTTGTAGCGGCTCATCCTGACGATAGGCTATTTCACCGGCAACCGACGTTTCGCCGAGGGTTGTATTAAAACTAAAACCATACAACTGAATATCTTCAGGGTATTCCAGCAACGCTTTAGAGAATGCTTGCAGTTGAACAATATTGTCTTTTGTCACGCCGCCAGTAGCGGCCATTGTCGCCAAGCGACCAATATCAGCACCCACTTGAGAAAAATCTGAAGCAATACCAGAAATTACCGGAACGCGGCTGTGATAATTCATATAGTACAGTGCAAATTCGGTATCGTTCAGATCAGCTGAAAAATAGTCAAACTTTATACCATATTGGCCGCCGTCTTTTGGCTTAATCTCGCCGTCTGAGCCATACGGGCGCAATGTCACTTTTGTCGGATAGGCCAAATATGCCTGCGCTGCGACAGACGGACTTAACGCACCAGATGCTACGCCCATACCCAGGGCATTTAAACCTTGCAGCAAATGTGCTAAATCGATATCAGGGTTACCAGCGAAGCCCAATTGAACGTTCTGCAGATAACCACCTTCACCGGCGAAATCATTGGTTGAAAAATAACTTCCTGGTACAGGTAAATAGCTATTTACCCATTCGTACTGGTAAAACAACTCTGTTGAAAGGTTGTCGGTAAGACCAATATTAAGCACGGCCATGCCAACCGGAATATACGCTTCTTTTAACTCAGCGCCAGGTGCGCGTGCAACACCAACGTCTATCGGCGTGATATTAATACCATGCTGAATGAGTGTACTTTCACCCCAGCTCAGTACCTGCTGACCAACTTTAACGGTTACCGGGTTCATCCCATCGTTAAAGCTGAAATTACCGTACACATAGGCATCCAGCAAACGGATATCGCGGCAAGCCAAGTCGCGGGCATCATCATCTGCACACGGGTCTACGCGTTGTCCTGATACCGGATTGGTATAAGCACGGTCACCGTCCATCAGGGCAAAATCATAAAAATACATAAAACGGGTGAACAGGCCGATATTATCTTTAGAGATAGATAACTCATGCAGTCCTTTAAACAGACTGCTGAACATGTCGCCGCGATCGTAATTTAAATTACCAGCATCACCATTGCTTGAGTAGGCTCCAGGCTGTTGCCATATCTGAGATGGTGAATAAATATTATTAGTTGCTGCGTTGTAACCAGTCCAGTCAAAACGCGGATGATTGACTTTACTAATAGTATCAAAATTGCGATCTTCCATACGCCAGCTGCCGCCGTATGAAAAAGTTGAGTCAAAAGTGATGTTGACATCACCCAGGTCCCAAGATGCTGCTTGCACTGGTGCCATTGACAAGGCAAGCAGCGCTGAAGCAACACCTGCGGCTAAGGGCTTCTTAGCAAAGGTAATTGACCTTTTATTCATGTTGTTATCTCCCCCCCTGTCCCTGCAGGATTTATAAATGTTCTTTTAATTATATGATCTAGCCAACTGATCCGATCTCAGCTTACCAGTTTAAAATAATTACATCATTTCAGGCTGCAGGCAAGACCTGCTTTCACGTAAATCTGTTGATTTTTATTCACTTTTTATAAATTTGGTTCAACTTTCATACTATATTTCGCGTTTGCGGTTTAATCTGAATGTAACCGCAAAATATAAAGAAGCATAAGCCAATGAAATTAAAGGTCAAACCACTGTGTTAAGCAAGTCATTGTTTTAATTTAGCGTTTAAAGTATATGCTCTAATTAATTTTTTCCAGGCTTATAAATGCGCCGTCTGAACCTACTGTTAGGCGAAAACGTCCCCGCACACCGATAGTATCGATAAAAGGTTGGAAATGGCGAAACCGCAGTTGCACACGTTCGCCACTGTCAGCGGTAACAACGACATCGCGAATGTCGCCACGATAATAGGCGACACACTGCTCTGTCGTCAGATATGCGTTAAAAAAATAACGTCGCATCAAGTCAGACTTCGGTTGACCTTTTCATAAACATCATTACTTAACGCGGGTTCATCAGCTAACTTCTGCAAGGCCAAACGCATTTTTTGCTGTCTTTCCGAATCGAACCGCCGCCAACTCAGCAAGGGTGTAACAAGCCGTGCGGCTACCTGCGGATTGATCGCGTCCATCTTCGCGACAGTCTGCTGCAAAAGATCAAAGCCTTTGCCATCAGCGCGATAAAACTGTTGGGGGTTGCGCATGCTAAATGCAGAAAACACGGCTCTGACCCGATTAGGATTTTTCCAGCTGAATAATGGATGTTCAATGATGCGTGCAATCCCGGAAAAAACCTGGTCAGACGGGTCGGATGCCACCAAAGCAAACGCCTTATCCATCGCTAGCACATCATGTTGCCACTGCTGAATAAAATCTTTAATCTGCGCGGCAAACACCGCTGACGCATACTGTTGACTGGCACTGAGCGCCGCTATGGTATCTGACATATTGTCTGCCAGCTGATAGTGCCGGCTTAACAGTTCGCCACTTTCTTTTACATCCACTGCCAAATACTTCAGGCACAAAGCGCGCAAACGACGCTGCCCAACGGCCAGCTCGTTATACTGATAAGGCTGCGATGCTATTTGTTGATAACACAGTTTAAACTCTGCCTGTAACAGCATGGCTAACTGCTGATGAAATTGTTGCAGCGCATTGAGTATGCTGTCTACCGGGATCTGTTCATACTGCTCAGCCAGTGTATCGAAATCAGGTAATGTCAGTAATTCTGCTGTCAATGCCAGATCAGGCTGAGGTTCAATTAACCAGTGCCGCAACGTCACTACCAACAGTTCGGTTAGAACAGCACTCGGCTCGGCGCCATTAACTACCTGGCGCACTTTTTGGCTCCAGAATTGCTGCATCGCATCCCAACGCGCTACACCATCAGACGCATATGCTGCAATATGCAGTAAACTCGCATCGTCAGTCTGCTGGATCAGTTTTACCGGTGCAGAAAAATGCTCAAGCCAGACAACAACGGGCTCTGCTGTTATATCGGCCAGAACAAATTGTTGCTGGCGCTGAGTCAACAGCAATAAATGTGTCTGGCGCGCCCCGTCTGGCAGCAATAACTCTATACGCACCGGGATCAGCAACGGCATTTTGTCTGTCTGATCAGCTGTACTGGCTGTGTGTTGCTGTAAGTTCAGCGTAAGACGGCGGTTTTTCCCATTGTAATTCTGGCTTACCGTCAGTTCTGGTGTTCCAGATTGACTATACCACAGCGAAAACTGCGCTAAATCGTGCTGAGTTGCGTCTTGCATCGCCTGCAAAAAATCGTCGCAAGTCGCCGCCTGGCCATCATGCCGTTGAAGGTAAAGCGATAATCCTTTGGCGAAGCCGTCGCGCCCGAGTATGGTTTGCAGCATACGGATAACTTCCGCACCTTTGTCGTATACTGTCACCGTATAAAAATTATTCATCTCCAGCACTGACTCAGGCCGGATAGGATGCGCCATCGGACCGGCATCTTCAGCAAATTGTGCGGTCCTAATCAGCTTCACCGCATCGATACGACACAGTGTTGATGACCCCATATCGGCGCTGAATTCCTGATCACGAAATACGGTAAGGCCCTCTTTTAAACTAAGCTGAAACCAATCACGGCAGGTTACCCTGTTGCCTGTCCAGTTATGAAAATACTCATGGCCAATAATTGATTCAATGTTGAAATAGTCGCGATCGGTAGCGGTATTCGCATCAGCCAATACATATTTGCTATTAAAGATATTCAGCCCTTTGTTTTCCATGGCCCCCATATTAAAAAAGTCGACGGCTACCACCATGTACACATCAAGATCATAGGTTAGGTTAAAGCGCTGTTCGTCCCAGCGCATAGCTCTTTGCAACGCTTGCAAGGCGAACTGTGCTTTACTACCCTGTCCTTTTTCGACAAATACTTGCAGGCTGACCTCGCGCCCGGTTTGCGTAATAAACTGTTCGGTAAGCACATCAAAATCACCGGCTACTAATGCAAACAAATAACACGGTTTAGGATAAGGGTCGTGCCACTGCACAACACGCATACCCTCGTCGTTAATATATTCCGCTGTTTTATTGCCGTTGGACAGCAGATATGGGAAGCGTGATGCATCGGCGATTATCGTAACCTTATATTCGGCCAACACATCCGGTCTGTCTAAAAAATAACTGATCCGTTGAAACCCTTCAGCCTCACACTGCGTACAAAAGGTATCGCCAGCCAGATATAGCCCTTCTAAAGCTGTATTATCTGCGGGTGAAAGCTGCGTCACTATTGTCAATTCAAACTGGTCCGGTACATCAGGTAGTATTAGTTTTGAATCATCCAGCTGATATTGTGTAGCCTGCAGCTCAATACCATCAACTAATACCTGCAGCAATTGTATATGTTGGCCATCCAGCTGCAGCGCCGCAGCTGCAGTTTGCCGCTGCAACTGCATGATGGATGTTACCCGGGTAGCGGTTGGATCCAACTCAAAACGTAAGTCTACATGAGAGATGAAAAATGCCGGCGGCTGATAATCATGTCGTGATTTTGCTACACGCGTATTGGTAGTCTGCGTCATTACACTGTCCT
>JBFKFH010000162.1:0-7411 GCA_041618685.1 Rheinheimera sp. | reverse complement strand
ATACTGGCGAAGTTTTCATGCGGGATCACCAGATGCATGCCGGGTTTACCCGATACCGGATAACTCCAGCTCCAGTGATACGGCCATTTGTGCTGTTTGGCGACATCGCTGATGGTTTTCATATCTTTTTTAATGTCTTGCCAGTGGCCGGGTTTAAAGCTGAAGTGGGTTACACCAACGAAATTTGCTTTAACACCGTCTGGCCAGTGACTGTTTTCCATATCCATTACTGCAAAGTAATGACCATAATTGGCGACTTTATCATCGGCGTTGTTATTCCAGTGCTTTAACGGATCCTTCTCCATGGTCCATTTTTCATAAGCATCTAAGTCTTTCCATTCAAAACAGCAACTGCGGATAAGATACTCATTCAGGTTATCGCCCAGTACCGGCGTATACACCTGCCATGATCTGGGGTCTCCGAGAGTTTGCCGGTGCGCAACATGATCGGCCAGTGCTTTGGCAAAGGCTTTTTCCATACCCGCTTTGGGTTGCATTACCCACATTTCGGCCAGCATTTCTTTTTCCTGTGCCTGCACCGTGTTGGCGCTGAGCAGCAGTGGGATAAATAGCCAGAGTAAGGTCTGGCACAGCATATTCCGTATGTTCATTGCTTTCTCCTTGAGGTTTAACATACTTGTGCCCCCGATATAGCAGACAGCGATAATTTACAAACAGGCGGATCGGGGTTTGTTAAGGATAGTGAAGCCGTAGCGTTTCGCTGACACTGGAAAGACCGATTAAGTCTGAAAACGAGGTTTTAATTACCTCAGGCAATAAGCAATGGCGCAACATGGCCGGTTTCGCGCGGTGGTGGCGGGGTGGTTGGCGTTGTCTTCGCTGCTGCGTTCTCAAAATCAGGCCGCTGTGCTACTCTGCCATCATCTTGTTTTACCAGAGAAATAGCATGCTACAGCCCGGTTTTGTAGTGATACATAGCAATCAGCTGGAAACGCTGCGCGAGCTGCTGGTGCAATGGATCAGCAATCATCCTATAGCCGTACTGGGGACAGAAGAGATCCTGGTGCAAAGTAATGGTATTGCACAGTGGCTAAAGATGGCATTGGCCGAAACCGCTAATGGCCATCCGGGAATAGCGGCGGGCCTGCAGGTCGAGCTGCCGAATCAATTTGTCTGGCAGTTATACCGCGCGGTGCTGGGCGACAGTATTCCTACCAGCCTGCCGTATGACAAAATTAACTTAAGCTGGCGTCTGCTGGGGCTGCTACCTAAGCTCAGTGGCGAAGTATTTCAGCCGCTGCAGCGTTATTTACAGCAAGATAATGACGGTCGAAAACGTTACCAGCTGGCGCTGCGCTTAGCCGATTTGTTTGACCAATATCAGGTGTATCGTGCCGATTGGCTGCAAAGCTGGCGGGACGGCAGGGATCTGTTACCCAACAGCCGTTTGTCAGAGGTGCCGGCCGATCAATTATGGCAACCGGCGCTTTGGCGGCTGCTGCAGCAGCAATTAGCGGCAAAGTGTGGCCAGCATGCTTATTCCAGCCGGGCTGATGTGCACAACACCGCGCTGGCCGCACTGCGCGCCGGTAAGCTGGCACGGCCTGATTTGCTGCCAGAGCGGGTGATAGTATTTGGCGTGTCGTCGTTGCCGCAGCAAACGGTAGAGCTGCTGGCGGCACTGGGCGCACAGCGGCAGGTATTATTAACAGTGCTTAACCCGTGCCGGCATTTTTGGGGAGATATCAGCAGCATTAAAGACGATATGCGCACGGTACAAAAACGCCATAGCCGCAAACCTGGCTTGCCGGAGGTGCTCGATGCCGATGCGTTGTACCTGCATGCCCCGGTATTATTGGCCAGTTTAGGCAAGCAGGGGCGGGACTACGTTAGTTTGCTCGATCAATATGACCAGCCAGAGCAGTATCAGCACTGGTTTAATGGCCGGATAGATTTATTTTCAGCGCCAGAGCCGGCAACGGCACAGCTGCCGTTACTGGCGCAGCTACAGCAAGGTATGTTGGAGCTGGAAGCAACGCCTAATCCGCCGCGGCCGGTAGCACAAGATGACCACAGTATCAGCTTTCATATTGCCCATAGCCGTCAGCGCGAAGTTGAGATACTGCAGGATAATTTAATTGCCGCTTTTGCTGCCGATCCCAACCTGCAGCCACGAGACATCATCGTGATGACGCCCGATATCAGCCAGTATCAAAGCCATGTGCATGCGGTATTCGGCCGGTTAGCTCAGGACGATGCACGGTTTTTACCCTACACCCTGGCCGATCAAAGTCTACGGGGCAGCCAGCCATTGCTGGTTGCGCTGGAATACCTGCTGGATTTGCCGCAGCAGCGTTTTGCGTTAAGTGAAATCAGCGATTTACTTGATGTGCCGGCTATTCAGCGCCGTTTTGGCATTAATGCCGAAGCATTACCGCAGTTGCGGTTGTGGTTTAGTGAAGCTGGTGTGCGCTGGGGGCTGGATGCGCAGCAACGCGCCGGGCTGCAACTGGGCGAGCTGGATAACAGTTACAGCTGGATGTTTGGTATCGAGCGGATGTTGCTGGGCTTTGCCATCGGCGATGAACCGCTATGGCAAAACTGCGCGCCCTACGCCGAAGTCGCTGGTCTGGCGGCAGCCGAGCTGGGGCCGGTACTGCAGTTTATTCAGCAGCTCAAACGTTGGTATAACACAATCAGTCAGGCTGCTGAGCGCAGTTTAGCCGCCTGGCAACAGTTGATGCTGGGCGAAACGGGCTTGCTACTTAGCCTGTTTGATTTTAGTGATGAACAGGATCAGCTGATTTACAGCCGGCTAAGCGATGCGCTGGCGCAGCTGGCGGACGCAGCTGACAGCGGCGATTTTACCGGCGATATTAGTTTGACCGTGTTGCGCGAAGCCTGGTTAGAGCAAGCCAGCAGCAGTGGCTTAAGCCAGCGCTTTTTGGCCGGTAGCCTGACCTTTTCAACGCTGATGCCGATGCGGGCTATACCGTTTAAGCGCATTTATCTGCTGGGGCTGAACGATGGCGATTACCCACGCTCCCGCATGCGTGATGACTTCGATTTAATGGCTCAGGATTACCGCCCCGGCGACCGATCACGGCGCGATGATGACCGCTACCTGTTTCTGGAGGCCTTACTCAGTGCCCGCGAAGCGGTGTATTTAAGCTGGGTAGGGCGCAGCATCCGTAATAATAGCGAGTTGCCGCCCAGTGTGCTGGTGAGCCAACTACGCGATTTACTTAACAGCGGCTGGCAAACAACAACTGCTGCCAGTGTGGCCGACAGCTTAACCCGGGTATATCCGCTACAGCCATTTTCCGCGCAGTATTTCAATGGCAGTTATGCCACCTATGCCCATGAATGGCAGACTGCATACCAGCCACCGGCCTGTAATTTGTCACCGGTGGCTGGCACGGAGCCACTACCGGTGCTGACGGTGCGCTTGCTGGACGATTTTCTGGCCAACCCGTGCCGGCATTACTTAACCCAACGGTTTAAAACGCGGTTTTATCGTGCAGACTTAGCGACAGACGATGCCGAGCCCTTTGTGCTGAACGCGTTAGCGCTGTATCAGCTAAAACAGCAGCTGTTGGATCAGTTGTTAATGCACGGCGAATTTGATTTGACGGCCGCTGTGGCGCAACTGGCGCGTCAGGCGCAGTTGCCGCTGGCATTGTTCGGTAAACTGACCGGGGCACAAATTGCCCGCGAAGCTGAAGTGGTGTATGCCCGCTATCGTGCGGCCGGAATTGACTGGCAGCGCCGGGAAAAAGCATTGGCGCTGCAATTAACACCGGCGGGCATTGCACTGCAGGACAGCTTGCCCAACCTGTTTCACAGTGACGCCGGCCAACAGGCATTGATTTTATTGCGCCCTACTGCAGTGCGGGATAAAGGCCACGTACGTTGGCATACATTGCGCAGTGCCTGGCTGCAGCAGCTGGCAGCCAATGCACAGGGTGAAGCGGTGACAATTTATCAATATGGTCTGGATGATACCGTGCAGTTGCTGGCACAACCGCAGGCGGCAGCGACTGAGCAGCTGGATGCGTTGGTGCAAAGCTGGCAGCAGGGATTGCAGCAGCCATTGCCGTTAATGCCGAAAACGGCGATATGTTATTTGCAAACACAGGACGAGGCTAAGTGCCGCGATGTATTCGAAGGCGGTTATCAGTATGCGGGGGAGCGGGATAACGCGCCCGAGCTGATGCGCTATTACCCTGATTTTGCCAGCCTGATGGCCGCCGGTTTTCCGCACTGGGCCCAGCAGGTCTATGGTGCGCTGTTACAAAGTAAAGTAGCCGGTGACGCAGTGGCGCAATCTGATGCAGGAGATAACGCATGAGCGCGGTACAGGATTTACAACCGCTACAATTTCCGCTGCATGGCAGCCGGCTAATTGAAGCCAGCGCCGGTACCGGCAAAACCTATACGCTGGCAGCATTATATTTGCGTCTGGTGCTGGGGCATGGTCAGGCCCCCTCAGCCGGGACAGCCGCAGATCAGACCGCTTTTATCCGGGCGTTGTCGCCACCGGATATTCTGGTGGTCACCTTTACCCGCGCCGCGACTGCCGAGCTGCGTGACCGCATCCGGGCCCGCTTAGTCGAGGCTGCCGCTGCCTTTCGCAGCAACAGCAGTAGCGATGCCATTTTAACCGGCTTGCTGGCAGACTACCCGGCGTCAATGTATCCACGGTGTGCCGGTGTGTTAGAGCGTGCGGCGCAATGGATGGACGAAGCGGCTATTTTTACTATTCATAGCTGGTGTCAGCGCATG
This sequence comes from Rheinheimera sp., assembly GCA_041618685.1. GTDB lineage: Bacteria > Pseudomonadota > Gammaproteobacteria > Enterobacterales > Alteromonadaceae > Alishewanella. The sequence goes on along the minus strand of JBFKFH010000162.1, from coordinate 2,665 downwards.
CTGGCCGAACACGCGTTTGACTCGGGTATGGCATTTGGTGAACAGCTTAGCGACGACAACCAGCAGCTGTTGCATACGCTGGCGTGTGATTACTGGCGCCGTTTTTTGTACCCGTTAACTGACGCCGGGTTATTGCATGAGCTGGGGCGGGTGGCGCAATCACCTGAAGCGCTGTTAGCCGATGTACAGCCATGGCTGCAGGCTGATGCAGTGAATATGCAGTTTAACGCCGGCGGCGTGCCGCTGGCAGCACCGATGAGTCCGCAGCAAGCCGCGGTACCGCTGGCTCAGTGGCAACAGCAGCTGACACAGCAATGTCAGCAGCTGGAGCCGTTATTAACTGTACCGCTGTTGCAGCTACTCGATGACGCCTTCGCCAACAGTTGGTTAAACGGCACTAAGTTCCGTGCGGCCAGCTGGCCGGCAGAGCGGCAGTGGTGGCAGGCCGTGCTGGCGGAGCCTGCGCAGTTTAGTTACCAGCTGCCAGACTTTGCCAAAATGGTGACAAAATACAGTGCGACAAATCTGGCCGCGGCGCAAAAAAAAGGCCAGCCGTTGCTGCAGCATGAGGTGTTTAACCGCTTTGATGACATTGCCGCAGCGTTAGATGCCAAACCGCAGCTGGCGATAAGCGTGCGCCACCATGCGGCGTTGTGGTTGGAAGCTGAGTTCCGGGCGCGGAAAAAACAGCGTGCTGAACTGGATTTTAATGATCTGTTGCTGCAACTGCATCAGGCCTTGCAAGGCGAAGGCGGCACGGTGCTGGCTGCACGGATCCGCGCGCAATACCCGGTGGCAATGGTGGATGAGTTTCAGGATACCGATCCGTTGCAGTTTGCTATTTTTCAGGCGATTTACCCTGATGTCGGCTGCCGTGATACAGCGCTGATTATGGTCGGCGACCCGAAACAGGCGATTTACAGCTTTCGTGGCGCCGACTTACACACCTATTTGCAGGCGCGTGCGCTAACTCAGGGCCGGCATTACAGTTTAAGCACAAACTTCCGCTCTACCCAGCCACTTGTCGACGCGGTCAATAGCCTGTTTATGCAGGCGGAACAACAGCGCGGCGCTTTTGGCTTTGGCCGTAGCGACGCCACACCGCTGCCGTTTGTTGCGGTGGCCGCGCAGGGTAAAAGTGCGCAATTGCAGCTGGATGCGCAACCGGTATCCGCGCTGAATTACTGGCTGGCTGAGCATGAACCGGCTGAATTAAAAAAAGGCAGTTATCAGACACTGATGGCACAGGCCTGTGCGGATCAGATTACGTTATTACTGCAACAGGCGGCACAGGGTAAAGCTGGCTTCAGTGATGAAAACGGCGGGTTCAGTGTATTGCAACCGTCTGACATCGCGATACTGGTAAGAGATCGCAACGAAGCGGCATTGGTCAGGCACCAGTTAAGTTTACGCAATGTGCGCTCGGTGTATTTGTCTGACAATGAATCTATTTTTCAAACGGCTGAGGCCCGCAGCCTGTTGTATTGGTTGCACGCCTGCCATCAGCTGGAAGACGACAATTTGCTGCGTGCGGCGCTGGCGCTGCCAATGTCTGAAAACAGCGATATCCAGTTACAGCACTGGCTGACTGACGAGCTGGCATGGGAGCAACTGACGGAGCAAATTCGTTGCTTCCGGCAAATTTGGCGGCAAAAAGGTGTGCTGGCAATGTTGACCGCCTGGTTGCATTACTTTGCGCTGCCGGCGAAATGGCTGGCTAAAGAAAACGGCGAACGCTGCCTGACCAATGTGCTGCATTTAGCCGAGCTGCTGCAAACCGAAAGCCAGCAGCGTGACGGTGAAACCGGTCTGATCCGCTGGCTCAGTGAGCAGCTGGAGAACAGCCGTGCTAATGACGAACAACAGCTACGGCTGGAGAGCGACCAGCAGCTGGTGCAGGTCGTGACGATTCATAAAAGTAAAGGCTTGCAATATAACCTGGTGTTTTTGCCGTTTATCTGTGGTTTTAAAGCAGTGAAAAAAGATAGGCCGCAACGCTATTTTAACGGCGAAACCATGGTACTGGACCTGACACCGGATGAAGCGGCCATGCAGCAAGCCGAACAGGAGCGTTTGCTGGAAGATATCCGCCTGCTGTATGTCGCACTGACCCGGCCAGTGTATGCCTGCTGGCTGGGGCTGGCGGCTTTTAGTGAAGGCAATAGCAAAAAGAGCAAAGTTGGCAACAGTGCGCTGGGCTATTTGCTGGGCTTACCACAGGATTGCAGTGTGGCAGACTTAACCACCGCGCTGGCGCCGCTGCGTTGGCAGCGGCAGGCTCTGCCCGGCGAGCAGCGGCCATTACCGCCGCTGCAGCTGACACAACTCACCCCGGCGCGGCGTTTAACCGCACCACTGCGGCGTGAGCGCTGGTGGATAGCCAGCTATTCCGCGCTGCGCAGTGCTGGTAAAACCCAGTCTGATGTCGACGATAGCGCCACACCACTGGCAGCCGACACGGCGCTGGATAGCCTGATGCAGGAAGAGGCAGCTGAGCCACTGTTACTCAGTGAACAGCAGCAAAGCATGCATGATTTTCCGCGCGGTGCGGTGCCAGGTACATTTTTACACCAGTTATTAGAGGACGCGCAGCAGCATGGCTTTGCCCACTGCGACACGGAATTTATTACCCAGCTGCTGCAACAGCAGCTAACGCGCTACAACT
>JBFKFH010000161.1:0-7507 GCA_041618685.1 Rheinheimera sp. | reverse complement strand
TTTTACCCCATGCGGAGCTCTGCCCCGATGGCGCGGCACTGGATGCTAAAACCGGTGAAACGGTATTAGATGTGGCGCTGCGCAATGGGATCTCCATTGAACATGCCTGCGAAAAATCCTGCGCTTGTACCACCTGCCATGTGATAGTACGTGAAGGTTTTTACTCACTGAATGAGAGTGACGAACTAGAAGACGACATGCTGGATAAAGCCTGGGGACTGGAGCCTGAATCACGTCTGGGGTGTCAGGCTCGGATAGCAGATGAAGACTTGGTGGTAGAAATTCCGAAATACACGGTAAATATGGTAAGCGAAGGCCACTGAACCGCATAAATACCAAAAGAAGGCCGTTCAGGCCTTTTTTTATCTCTGTCCGCTGTTGCTATTCAATTAACTACCTTAACTCACTGGAGATTAGCCGTGCTTGGGCTAGGCTCTGTATAACATTGATGATAGATGGAGTATCTATGCTAAACAAATCCTTGCTTGCGCTGACGCTGTCTGGGTTATTGATTGCCCCTGCCCCTGCCTATGCCGACCTGACCATAAACGGTTTTGCGTCCATTAAGGCCGGTATGACATTAGACAGCGATGATACCTTGTATGGCTATGAAAATAGTCTGGATTTTAAGAACGAAAGTTTGTTTGCAGTCCAGCTAATGTCTGATCTGGGCGACAAGCTATCGGTTACGGCTCAGCTGATGGGGCGGGGCGCTAACGATTTTGACGTTGAATTTGAGTGGGCTTTTATCAGCTACGAATTATCAGATGAAGTGCGCATTAATGCCGGCCGCCTGCGTACGCCGTTTTACAAGTACTCAGACTTTCGTGATGTTGGCTACGCCTATGACTGGCTACGAGTACCGCAAAGCGTTTACGGCTTAGGCTTTGATAATATTGAAGGTATTTCGCTGTACCACACGACACAACTGGGCAATTTTGACTCCAGCCTGCAGCTGATTGCCGGGGCGTATGACGGTGATGCCCGCATCAGCAATACCGACGTAAATGCAGAAATTAAGGATGTACTGGGCGCGACCTGGGAGCTGAGCCAGGACTGGTACAGCATGCGGGCGGCCTACTTAATAGGCAAGGTAAGTGTTGCTACTGAATCTGTGCAGCTGCAACCCGGTGTAACCTTTGGTGATTTCTTCAATGGATTAGCCGGTGCTGGCTTAGGTGCTCTGGTTGCACAAATTGATATTGTAGAAGATGATGGCGCCTTCTTCGGCGTTGGTTTTACCGCTGACAAAAATGACTGGTTGTTAGTGGCCGAATACACCACGCTAAAAGTTGATAACAGCTTTATTGCCGATCAGAAAAACCTGTATATATCGCTGGGCCGTCGTTTTGACAGCATTACGCCATACATTTCTTACGAAAAAGAAGATAATCCGGCGAAAACAGAGATTTATGCACCTTATCTGGCAACTTTGCCGCCACAATTATTGTTGCCGGTAGTAGGGATAGTACAAAGTCAGGCCAGAGAGGCGACAACTTACAATCTGGGATTACGTTATGACTTCCACCCTTCGGCTGCTTTTAAAATACAGTACAGCACCGAAGACGATGAAATCGCTGATCTGCGTCAGGACGTGCTGGCGTTTGGCGTAGATTTAGTATTCTAAGGAGGCCTCATGCGTATTTTAAAAACGACATTGTTACTGAGTGTGCTGTTATCCGGTGCTGTCGCGGCCGACATCGCTGTTGTGGTGCATCCGGCCAATACCAATACGGTATCAGCAGACGATTTGAACCGGTTGTTTTTGGGTCGGGCCAGCAGTTTCGCTGACGGCGCCAAAGCGACACCGTTTAATCTTGCTGAAGGGCTGGCGGCAAGAGACGAGTTTGATACTAAGGTGCTCAGCCGCTCAGCCGCTCAGCTAAAAGCATACTGGTCAAAATTGGTATTTACCGGCAAAGGTACGCCTCCAAAAGAATTGGCAGACGATGCTGAGGTAAAAGCCGCGGTTGCCAGCGATACCAGCGCGATTGGCTATATCAGCAGTGCCAGTGTCGATGACAGCGTCAAGGTGGTTGCAACCTTCTAGCCACTATTTATTAAATCAAGCCGCGATCCGCCGGTAGTGAAATGCCGGGTCGCGGCTTTTTTCTTCGCAAAAATAGGTTTTTTTTTACAACTAGCGTATAATTTGCCGCCTTAAATTTTAATCAATCAGTTTAAATCCAACTTAATCAGGGAGCCTGTTATGGCGTTAGAACGTACTTTTTCAATTATCAAGCCAGATGCGGTAGCTAAAAACGTCATTGGCGCAATCTACAACCGTTTTGAATCTGCCGGCTTACGTATTGTAGCCGCTAAAATGCTACACTTGAGCCAGGAACAGGCTGAAGGTTTCTATGCCGAGCACAAAGAGCGTCCTTTCTTTGCTGCGTTAGTGTCTTTCATGACTTCTGGCCCGGTAATGGTTCAGGTGTTAGAAGGTGAAGACGCTGTTCGTAAAAACCGTGAAATCATGGGTGCAACTAACCCTAAAGATGCCACTGCCGGTACTTTACGTGCTGACTATGCTGCCAGCATCGATGAAAATGCGGTACACGGCTCTGACGCTGCTGCTTCAGCGGCACGCGAAATTGCTTACTTCTTCACTGAAGCTGAACTGTGTGCCCGTACCCGTTAAGCGTTAATCGCCTGCGGTAACGGACTAAGGGGGCAACAGCCCCCTTAGTGCATGTTGGTACAGTGTTTTATGGCTATTGTTTATTGTGGTAAGGAGCGTTCAGCAAATGACTGAGCAGCAAAGCAAAATTAATTTACTTGATCTCACGCGCGCGCAAATGCAGGCGTTTTTTGTCGATATGGGCGAAAAGCCGTTTCGCGCTGATCAGGTAATGAAATGGATTTACCACTTCTGTATCGATGACTTCGATAAGATGAGCAATATCAATAAAGTATTGCGCGAAAAATTAAAAGCACGCTGCGTCATTGAAGCGCCTGTTGTGGTGACACGGCAGGACAGCAGCGATGGCACCATTAAGTTTGTTATGGGGCTGAGCGGTGGCCAGGAAGTGGAAACTGTCTGGATCCCGGAAAAAGACCGCCGTACCCTATGTGTTTCGTCACAGGTAGGCTGTGCGCTGGACTGTTCGTTCTGTTCAACGGCGCAACAAGGTTTTAACCGTAACCTCAGCGTGGCAGAAATTATCGGCCAGGTCTGGCGCGTGGCGCAGATCATCGGCAGTTACGGCGATACCGGTGACAAACCTGTTACCAACGTGGTTATGATGGGCATGGGCGAACCCTTGCTGAATTTGAACAATGTGGTACCAGCAATGGAACTGATGCTGGAAGATTTTGGTTTTGGCCTGTCCAAACGTCGGGTAACATTAAGTACCTCCGGCGTTGTTCCGGCATTGGACATCCTACGGGAAAAAATTGATGTGGCACTGGCTATTTCGTTGCACGCACCAAATAATGAACTGCGCAACGAACTGGTTCCGGTGAATCGTAAGTATCCGATGGAAGAGTTTTTAGCTGCCTCACGACGTTATGTTGCGAACTCCAAAGCCAATGACAAGGTCACAGTAGAGTACGTAATGCTGGATGGCGTTAACGACAGCATGGAGCAGGCACACGAGCTGGCGCATGCATTAAAAGATACGCCATCTAAAATTAACCTGATCCCGTTTAATCCGTATCCTGGGTCACCGTACAAGCGTTCGAGCAATTCACGGATTGACAGATTTAACAAAGTCTTACAAGAATACGGCTTTACTGTTATTGTACGAAAAACCCGTGGTGACGACATTGATGCAGCCTGTGGTCAACTGGTAGGTGACGTCATCGACAGAACAAAAAGGCTGATTAAGAAACAGCAAAAAGGTCAGCCGATAGAAGTTAAAATGCTGCAATAAATCAAGGAAGTGGGTGTGGTGAAGCAAAAAGTTCTCATTGGTATTTCACTCTGTAGTTTGCTTGTATTAACCGGCTGTGTGTCGGAACAGACTTATGTTGGCAGTGATAAACCGGTATCAGATCGCACCTTTGACAATATTGAAGCCGCCCGTACCCGTATTTCGCTGGGGTTAAATTACCTGCGCCGAGGGGATACCTCGCAAGCTAAATATAATTTGGAACGGGCCCGCAGCTTTGCGCCAAACTCAGCTGAAGTGCACAGCGCCTTAGCGTATTACTATCAGAATGTGGGTGAAAATAAGCAGGCCGAAGAATATTTTCGCCTAGCGATCCAAAAAGACAGTAACTACGCTGATGCTTACAATAACTACGGCGCTTTTTTATGCCAGCTGCAGCGTTATGAAGAAGCTGAGCAACTGTTGCTAAAAGCGATTAGCCGGCCCGGTTATATCCGTGTGGCGGAAAGTTATGAAAATCTGGCGTTGTGTCAGTTGCAACAGAATCACTTCACTAAAGCCAGTACTTATCTGGATAATTCGATTAGCCACAATACAACCCGTATTACCTCTTTGACGATGGCTGCAGGTGTGGCTTACGCGATGGGTGACAATCGTCAGGCTAAAAACCTGCTCGATCGCATTCAACGTCTGGGGCGTGTTTCAGCCCGTACGGTATTGTTAAGCTATCTGATTGCCGAAAAAAATGGTGATCAGGAAGTCATGCGTAATGCCGAACAATTGTTGCTGACCTTGTATACCGAAACGCCGGAAACCCGTTTGTTGTTACAGGGCAAGTTACAGGACAGCGAATTTGAGCAGTTACGTGAGCGCTATAAAGATAGCCTTATGGCCAATATCGTGCTGCCGGACGACGCAGCCGAGAAGCAGCCAGCACCCAGCATGCCGGTGCCTAATCCGAAACTAAAAGTGGTTAAGCGTAAAGGCGATGACAGTCAGCCCGCGCCTGGCAGGACTGAAGCTGAGCCACAATTACGCAATAACGCCAGCAATATCGCACAGCGTTTAGGTAACACTGCCACCGCAGCACAGGCCGTGCCGGTACAGCCGGTATCGTTGCCGGCTGAAACGGTAAAAACGGACAAACGTTATGATAAAGCGGCAGCTGAAAAGGCACGCCTACAGGCCGAGCAGGAAGCCGCCGAGCTGTTAGCGGCACAGCAAGCCAAACGTAAGGCTGAGCAGGAAGCGGCCGAGCTGTTAGTGGCACAGCAAGCCAAACTTAAAGCTGAGCAGGAAGCGGCCGAGCTGTTAGTGGCGCAGCAAGCCAAACTCAAAGCTGAGCAGGAAGCGGCCGAGCTGTTAGCGACTCAGCAAGCCAAACTCAAAGCCAAGCAGGAAGCCGCTGAGCTGTTAGTGGCACAGCAAGCCGAACGTAAAGCTGAGCAGGACGCGGCCGAGCTGTTAACGGCACAACAACAGAAAACCGAACAAGACGCAGCGCTGGCTGGAATACTCGGCGACGCAGCTTTAGTTACCGCTGCAGCCAATGAAGAAACTGCACAGGGGCAAGCTGGAAACACCGAACGCTTGGTCTCGCTGCCAGCAGAATCTCAAACGCAGGCACTGGAAGCTACTGCCGGGCCAGATGAGACAGCAGCAGAGAGTGCCGCATTACCTGAGTTTCATATCGTGCAAACCGCAGAATCACTGTATGCCATTTCAGTGCAGCATAATATTCGGCTACAGCGCTTAATGGAATGGAACCAGCTGACGCCGGATTCAGTGATTAAAACCGGGCAGAAAATCTGGCTTGGGCCGGTATCTGCCGACCTGCTGGTTGAACCCAAGGCCGTTAACAGAAATCAGATGGCGACTACCCAACCGTATCATATCGTCAGTGAAGGCGAGACGATGTTTGGTATTTCCTATCAATACAACGTGCGGTTAAGTAGCTTTATGGCTTGGAATAATTTTAAAGAAAACAGCACGTTAAAAGTTGGCCAGCAAGTTTATGTCGTTGACCCGGTTAGTGTCGAACAATGACTACCGATAACGCCACTTCATTAAGTGCGGGCCAGATACTGCAACAAGCCCGCGAGCAGCGTAAGCTTAGCTTGCAGCAGGTGGCATTGCAGTTAAATTTAAAACCTGAGCTAGTGGCTAAGCTGGAGCAGGATCAGTTTGACGGCACGTTGGAAACCTTTGCCCGTGGCTATGTGCGCGCTTATGGCCGATTGCTGAAGTTGCCGGAAGCAGAATTGATGGCAGCGTTTGGTCAGCATAGTGGTTATCAGCAAATCCATGCTAAACCCATGCGCACATTTTCTAATCGTACGGCGAAACAGGCCACAGAAAACCGCTTTATGTGGCTGACTTACGCCATTATTGCGTTGTTGCTGCTGTTATTATTTATCTGGTGGTGGCAGACCGCCAGATTGGACCCTGATAGTTCAGCCCCACCGGAGCAGGCAGTCAGCGAAGAGGTCATTGTAACTGCCGAACCGGTTGAAACAACACCGGCTCCGACGCCGGAGCAGCTTAATGAAATGCTGGAACAATTGGCTGTGCCGGAACCTGAAGTTGTTGAGACGGTAGAACAGCGGGTTGCTATTGAGCCAGACCAGTTAGAGATGCGCTTTAGTGATAACTGCTGGGTCGATGTTGTCGATGCCGAGGGTAACCGTATTGCGTTTGGTACTAAGCAAGCTGGCTATATTATGCAGTTAACTGGTAAAGCACCTTTTGTAGTCACACTGGGCAACCCCAGTGTAGTAACTATTAGTTTTAACCGACTAGCCGTTGATATGTCAGCATTAGCTGCCGGCAGAGTGGCTAAGTTTACTATTCCTGAGTCTGATTAAACATGTTTGCAGAAAACCCCATTCAACGCCGCCAAAGTACGCAAATCCGTGTTGGGAACGTATTAATTGGTGGTGATGCACCAATTGCGGTGCAATCGATGACCAATACCCGCACCACAGATGTCGCAGCGACAGTGGCGCAAATTCAGGCGATTGCCAAAGCCGGCGCAGACTTAGTTCGGGTATCGGTGCCAACGATGGAGGCGGCCGAGGCATTTAAATTGATTAAGCAGCAATCGCCGATCCCGTTGGTTGCAGACATCCATTTTGACTATCGCATAGCGCTGAAAGTCGCAGAGTACGGCGTAGATTGTTTACGCATTAACCCGGGTAATATTGGCCGTGAAGATCGCATTCGCGCGGTGGTAGACTGTGCACGTGATTACGACATTCCGATCCGGATTGGTGTTAATGGTGGTTCGCTTGAGGCCGATATTCAACAGAAATATGGTGAACCTACACCTGAAGCCCTGGTGGAGTCCGCCATGCGGCATGTTGAGATCCTCGACCGGTTGAACTTTGATCAGTTCAAAGTCAGTGTAAAGGCCTCAGACGTATTTCTGGCAGTAGGCGCCTACCGTTTATTAGCTAAGCAGATTAAACAGCCGCTGCACCTGGGGATTACCGAAGCCGGCGGCGCACGTGCCGGCGCAGTGAAGTCTGCTATTGGATTAGGTATGCTGCTGGCAGAAGGCATTGGCGATACGCTGCGCATTTCACTGGCCGCCGATCCGGTAGAAGAGGTTAAAGTCGCCTTTGACATACTCAAGTCACTGCGTATCCGCTCGCGCGGTATTAATTTTATTGCCT
>JBFKFH010000160.1:0-7535 GCA_041618685.1 Rheinheimera sp. | reverse complement strand
ACTGTTCAGTGCTTTGCCCAATGCAAATGTTATGTCTGATAAACGTCAGGTTAGTCGCGAACAAGCTGCCGCATTAGCACAACAGCATTACCCTGGGAAAATTGTTAAGGTGCAGACAGAGAAACACTATTACCGGATCAGAGTACTTCAGGCGAATGGCCGGGTAATTACAGTATTAGTTGATGGCCAATCTGGCCGGATTAAAAAGGACGGAAATTAATGCGTTTACTCGTGGTTGAAGATGAGCATTTACTCGCTCAGCAAGTTAAAGAGCAATTGCAGCAACAACAGTTCAGTGTCGATTTAGCAAGTGATGGCGATGAAGGCTGGTTTAAACTGTCTGAATATCCCTATGATCTCGCTATTATTGACATCGGCTTGCCAAAAATGGATGGCCTGACATTAATTCGTAAAGCCAGGCAAAAAGCGTTGAAGACGCCAATTATCGTGTTGACTGCACGTGGTAGTTGGCAAGAAAGGGTTGAGGGACTGGATGCTGGTGCCGATGACTATCTGACAAAACCTTTTCACACCGAAGAGTTGCTGGCACGGTGTAATGCGTTAATCCGCCGGGCTGCCGGTCAACCTGAGCCGACGCTGTCCGCAGGACCCATTGCGCTAAATAGCCGCACACAACAGGTTTGGGTAGATGACAATGAAATCAGTTTAACGGCATACGAATATAAGGTCTTAGAGTACTTTATGCTGAATCCGAATAAAGTGATTTCAAAGACTGAGTTGACTGAACATATCTATGATCAAGATTTTGATTTAGATAGCAATGTCATTGAGGTTTTTGTACTACGGTTACGCAAAAAACTGGACCCTGATGGTGAGAGAAAACCGATTGAGACCCTGCGCGGCAGAGGTTATCGCTTTACCCTGACAGTAGCTTGATATGTCATTGTCATTAAAGCTGCGGCAACTGCTGGTCAGTATATTTCTGTTATTGTTTCTATTGCCCAGCTCGTTTATCGCGATAGACCGTGCTTTCTATACCCAGCTGCTGGCAAGTGCCGAGCAAAAAATGGAAGTGCATTTGTATGCGATCCTGTCAGAATTGAGTGTAACCGAAGACAGCGTTGAGCTGCTAAACAACGCTTTGGCACCTGATTTTTACCGCCCTGATTCTGGTCTCAGCGCGTATATCACCAACGAACAGGCTATGGCTTGGCAATCAGACTCTTCATTAAATCAACATTTTGCACCACCGATAGAGGCACTTCCACCAGGTGAGCATTTGTTCAGGCCCGTAGAGCAAGCTGATGGTTTATTCTGGGTATTGTCTATATCTTTGCTATTTGATGCTGAAGACTACACCCGGCCGCTTACGGTACACGTTGTGCAGACTAACCAAAGGCTTGTTGCGCCGCAGCATGCATTCAGAGAAACGCTGATACAGTGGTTTATCGGCATTGGTTTAATGCTTATGTTGTTAATGCTGTTAGCGTACTACTGGACCACCAAGCCACTATCACGGCTTGACCATGAGATACGACGCGTTGAGAACGGCAGTCAGGAGCAACTTAGCGGCCGCTATCCCGCTGAACTAAGTATTATTAAAGAAGATCTTAATTTATTACTGGCCAACCAGAACCGTCAAAAACAACGTTATCGGCATCACCTCAGTGATTTAGCTCATGCACTGAAAACACCTGTAGCGGTATTGCAAACCTCCGCTTTAAGCCAGCAACCAGAACTTAAAGAACAGCTTGATCGAATTACATCGATGATTGAACATCAGCTTAAACGTGCGGCCAGCTCTGGCCAAGATGTATGGAAAAAACAAATAAATATCAAGCCATTACTGGAAAAACTGATCTCAGCTTTGCACAAAATTTATCGTGATAAACATGTCAGTATCACGCTGAACTGTGCTGAGAACTGTGTATTTCGCGGCGATGAAACAGATTTAATGGAAATTCTTGGCAATCTGCTGGATAACGCGTGCAAGGCTTGCCGCCGGGAAGTGATAGTTAGCATCAACCAGCAGCAGTCGTTAACACTATGCATTGAAGATGACGGCCCAGGTGTACCGGCAGATCAGCGGCAACGATTATATGAACGTGGTACCCGGCTCGACACCTACCATGAAGGTCACGGTGTTGGCTTGGCAATCGTCGCCGAATTAGTTCAGTCATACTCTGGTAAACTGCAATTAGATGATAGTGAACTGGGCGGCGCGCGCTTTAGCGTGCAATTTCCTTAGCATCAACAAGGCCTGTTGATCGCTCAGCAGAATAACCCCGTACAATATGCCGACATGACAAACCTTAGTGGAATTTAATGAATGGAACTTAACAACCCTGCCGTAATAAAGATCAAGAACCTTCGTTTGCGCACCTATATCGGTATCAACGAAGATGAAGTAAACAACAAACAAGATGTAGTAATCAATGCATGCATTCACTACAACGCCAGTAATGCGGCTAATACTGATAATATGGAAAATGCGCTAAATTACCGCACGATAACAAAGAAGATAATTCTGCTGGTGGAACAACAACGCTTTTCATTACTGGAAAAGTTAGCCGCAGACGTGTTAGCTATTACCGCCGAGCATCCTTCAGTCAGATATGCAGAAGTTGAAATCGATAAACCTCATGCACTGCGTTTTGCTGATTCTGTGTCACTGACGCTGTCTGTTAATAAATAACTTCTATACTTAGCGTCATTAGCCAACGTTAATTCAAGGCAGCAACAGCATGCATATCTTACTGACGGGCGGCACAGGGCTTATTGGCAGCGGTTTAGTTAAGCTGTGGCAAGCTAATCACCAACTGTCGGTACTGTCTCGTAACCCAAGTAAAGTCACGGCTATGTTTGGTGCCGGAGTCAGTGCAGTAGCCACATTAGCCGATATCGATTTTAACGAAGTCGATGCAGTTATAAACCTTGCCGGTGAACCGATTGTAGGCAGGCGCTGGACTGAGACGCAAAAACAACGCCTATGCCACAGTCGCTGGGATCTGACAGCACAACTGGTTAGTTTGATAAAAGCTTGCGACACGCCACCGCAGGTGTTTATTAGCGGCTCGGCCATCGGTATATATGGACGGCAGCAAAATCAGCTGATTAGCGAGGACTTCAACCACTACCATGCTGAATTCGCTCATACCCTTTGCCAGCGCTGGGAAGACCTCGCGCAGGAAGCTGTTAGCCCGGCCACGCGCGTGTGCATTATTCGCACCGGCATTGTGCTGGCCAGCCATGGCGGCGCACTAAAAAAAATGCTTTTGCCCTTTAAACTTTGCTTAGGCGGCCGTATTGGTACCGGACAACAATACATGTCGTGGATCCATCTCAATGACATGATTCGATTGATTGATTTTCTATTACTTCATCCGACACTGGCTGGCGTATTTAATGCTACGGCCCCAACACCGGTGACCAATGCAGAGTTTAGCAATACGCTGGCAGCAGTGCTGCACCGGCCAACATTGTTACCCATGCCCGCTGTAGTATTACAGCTTATGTTAGGCGAGATGGCCGACCTGCTATTAACAGGCCAGCGTGTTATCCCTGCGAATCTTATCAAAGCGGGCTTTGACTTCAATTTTACCGAACTCAGACCCACTCTTATTGCGTTACTGCGCGAATAAACGCGCTTCCCTTATCAGCTTTGTACCACCCTTCGCATCAGCTCGGCACCAGGAATACGCAACAGCCGCTTTAACTGCCACCATCCAAGTACACTTACTAACGTAATACCTAGTGTTGGACCTATCCACCATAAGTTGTAGTGTAGTGCGAATGGAAAACCAAAAACTTTTTGCTGAATAATTAAAAGCATAGCTTCTGCTAATAGGGTAGCAAATACCCCCGCCATAGCGCCTAGCAAGGCAAACTCAAGTAATAGCGCGTTACGTAAAAATGCATAACGGGCACCCAGTGTACGTAAAATTGCCAATTCCTGTTCTCGCTGCTCAAGAGTCGCCTGAACCTGAGCAACCAGCACCAGCGCGGCTGCCAAACCAATAATCAGCAAAATGAAACTCAGGGCGACAGTTACCTGATCAATGATATCGTTTACCTGGCTGATAATTGTCGCAACACTGATTACGGTAACGGTCGGCAATAACCGGGCTAGCTGGTTCAAAACCCGTGACTCAGCGCTATCAAGATAAAAGGCGGTAATATAGGTAGCCGGAAAATCTGCCAGCAGGTCCGGGCTTAAAATCATATAGAAATTTGGCTGCAAGCTGTTCCAATCAACTTTTCTTATGCTAGTTACACTAGCACTCACCTGCTGGCCACCAATCGAAAATGCTAATTTGTCACCCAGTTGTACACCAAGGCGCTGCGCTATTTCCGCTTCGACAGATACCTCAGCCGCAGCGGAGTTACTAAACCAGCTTCCGGCAGTAATCATATTGTTTGTTGGCAGATCTGCTAACCATGTTAAGTTTAGTTCTCTGCCAATGCCGACACGCTGTGAGCTGCGGTCTTCCTTTGTCGCGTCTTGCTGTAGCTTCTCATCATTAACAGATACCAAGCGCCCTCTCACTACCGGATAATACTGGCCTAACTCCAGCTGATGCTCTGCTGCAAAGTTGTTCAGTATACTGCGTTGCTGCTCGGTTATATTAACCAAAAATTGATTTGGCGCCCCGGCAGGAACCTGTCGCTGCCACTGCTCAATCAGTTCTGAGCGCAGAAAATACAGTAGCAATGCAAGAAAAATGGCCAGACTAAAAGTAATAAGCTGAAAACTATTTGCCCATAAACGTCGGCGTAAATTAGCTAACGCCAGTTTTCGCGCACTATTTTGTCCAGCTGCTACCGGCTTGGCCAGCTTTACGATAACCGCTGCGCTACCCATCAATATTGCCGCAAACACAGCGCACAGTAAAAACAAGCCAATACTCAATATCAACTCGCCACTAAATAACCACATCAACAACCAGACAGCGCCGGCCCCGGCCAGCAGCTGCAACTTATCAAGTTTCATTGTCACTGAAGGTTGCTTTAACACCTCTATTGCTGGGGTGCCAGCCAACCGCCACATTGGTCTGGCAGCAAACAATAAGGCACAGACCAGGCAGGTTAAAATACCTAACCACAAAGGCCGCCAGTTAAACTCGGCATTGTAGTCACTTATGTAATGTTTTATGCCCCAGTTGGCGGCTTCAATCGCTAGCTGCCCGACAAATATGCCGCAAAGCAGACTAAATCCGATTACTAATAACAAATGACTGCCGTAAATTAGTCTGATTTGTGCAGTGGTCGCTCCCAACGCTTTAATAACGGCCACGGCCTGGGTATGGCGCTGACTGTAGCGGCTGGCAGCGACACCAGCAGCACAAGCCGCCAGCACAATACCGAGCAACCCCGCCAATAATAAAAATCGCTCTGCTCGTTGTAAGGCGCTGCCGATAGGCGACTGTGCATCTACTTTCTGCCAGCGTTGATGCACACTTAGTAATGGGTCCATTTGTGTTTCAAATTGCCGCAGATCAGCGAGTGCGCCAGCAAACAAATAACGATATGCGATACGGCTTCCCGGCTGCACAACTTCGGTAGCGGCGACGTCATCCAGATGCATTAGCACACGCGGCGCACCACCAAACACACTCAGTGGTGCGTCGGGCTCTTTGGCTATCACACCTCCAACCTCAAGGCGGGACATTCCCAATTCGACTATATCGCCAACTGAGACGTTTAATAGATCAAATAAGCGTGCTTCAAAGTACAACTTACCCCGCTCTAGCCTGGTTCCCTCAGCATGACTGGTAGTCGCCGAACGCTCTAAGCGCAAATCACCGCGTAACGGATAGCTATCGTCAACTGCTTTTATCGTCGCCAGCTGCATTTGATCGTTGGCAAATAGCATGGAATCAAATTGCATCTGTCTGGCACTTTGCAGATTCAATTGGCCAGCCTTTACAAAAAACTGTGATTCAAATGGTTGGCTGGAGCGCAAAACTAAGTCAGCAGCAGTGAACTGAGCACTGCGTTGTGTCAATGCGTTTTGCACACTTTGAGTAATACCGCTTAAGCTAATAACTGAACCTACTGCAAGAAACAGCGCAAAAGCAATAACCCATAATTCACCACGGCGAAGTTCACGCCAAAACAAGCGCCACGCAATACTAGCCCACATCAGCTAAGCCCTTAGTGTCATGTGCAACAAAACGGCCAGCCTGCATATGCAACTGACGTTGGCAGCGTGCTGCCAAATCAGTATTATGTGTCACCAGTACCAATGTAGTCCCCTGCTCCGCATTGAGTTTAAACAACAGGTCTTCAATTTTTTGCCCGGTTACTGCATCCAAATTTGCTGACGGCTCGTCTGCAAACAGTACAGCCGGCTGGGTAATAAAAGCGCGTGCTATTGCAACACGCTGTTGCTCGCCGCCAGATAATTGTGCCGGGAAAAAATCTGCACGCTCAGCTAACCCCACTTGTTGCAACAAACTGAGGCCTCTGGCCTTGGCATCCTTTATACCTGCCAACTCAGCAGGTAGCGTTATATTTTCCAGCGCCGTCAGACTGGGCAATAATAAAAACGATTGAAACACGAAGCCCACTTCTGCAGCCCGTATCCCGGCGCGTTGATCTTCTGAAAGCTTATGTAGCGGTTTTTGATCTAAAAACACTTCGCCTTTGCTTGGAATATCAAGCCCTGCTAACAAACTAAGTAAGGTAGATTTGCCCGAACCCGATGCGCCGACAATAGCGACTGTTTCACCACGATTGATCGACAAGCTGATATCATGCAGGATAGTAAGGGAACCGTCGGCAACTTTAACACTCTTAGTCAGCTTAATTGCTTTGATATGAATTTCAGGTGTATTCATTATGCGTATTGTCTTCTTTTTGATTATCGGGTTATTCAGTCAATTTCTATTTGCACAGAAACTTCTCATTCTGGGCGACAGCCTCAGTGCTGCTTACGGTATGCAGCAACAACAGGGCTGGCCTCATTTACTGCAGCAAAATACACATTGGCAGCTTGTAAATGCCAGTATTAGCGGTGAAACAACAGCTGGTGGCCTTGCCCGTCTACCCGAGCTACTAAACCAGCATCAACCAGACGCAGTGCTTATTGAGCTGGGTGGTAATGATGGACTGCGCGGCTTTTCCATTAACACGGTAAAAGCAAATTTAAACGAAATCATTATGTTGATTAAGCAGCATAAATCTACGCCGGTGCTAATGCAAATACGCATACCACCGAACTATGGACCACGTTATGGGCAACAATTTAGTGCTATTTATCCGCAATTGGCAGAACAGCACCAGATAACGCTATGGCCATTTTTTATGGACAACATTGCAATAAATAATGACTTGATGCAAGGAGATGGTATACACCCCAACAGCAAAGCGCAGCCGTTGATCAGTGAATTAATGGGTAAATTATTAGCGGATTTCGTCGCAGAATAGAAAAATAACGCTGCGAGTTTCGTAGAAGTTATAGGTTTGCTGTAATGTTTGACGCGAAGTGGCGTCCCCTAGGGGATTCGAACCCCTGTTACCGCCGTGAAAGGGCGGTGTCCTAGGCCTCTAGACGAAGGGGACACAGTAACAGT
>JBFKFH010000159.1:0-7588 GCA_041618685.1 Rheinheimera sp. | reverse complement strand
TCTGCACCACCAACATTTAAACTGCTGACCACATGAATTACCGACAACTTACCGGTAGTTGACATACCAAGTCCTTATGATGTCAAAGATTTTCAGAATTATATAATTTAACAGCCAGTATGATAGACTTTACGTGATATAGTTTGAAAGATAAACACATTCATCGATATGTCAGGGAAGGATATCAGGGTGAAACCAGATCCGTCATTGCGTATATTGGAAGTAGTACAAAGTTTGGAGAAAGGCGGCCGAACAGTACGATTTCATGATACCGTCAACGCATTATGCCAGCAAGGCCATCAGGTTATCGCCGTATGTTTTGGCTCCTTCGATAAGCCAACCATGGCTTCACAAAACTTGTCATTACCCAGAACCAAAGGCTTACAATTCGGTTTAGTCTGGCAATTAATCAAAGTTATTCGTCAACATAACATCAATGTCGTGCACGCACACTGTGAGTCGAGTCAGTTATATGCCGGCCTGGCTGCGAAGCTGTGCGGTATTCCTGCGTTAGGCACTTTTCATCGCTCACGGTTAGATTGTTATAATCCGTCGATTAGTAACCGGTTAATCCGTTTTGTCTTATCGCATTTTGTCGCGGTATCAAAAGATCGCATGCAATTACTGACAAATCATATGGGCTTGCCGGCGCAAAATTGCAGTGTCGTCTACGGCGGCACCTCTTTTTTGTCAAAGCCGCCCAAATTATTAACCGATGCGCGCGCGCAGCTCAACATAGCGCCAGACGATATCGTGCTATTGAGTATCGGCCATCTGGGCGAAATCAAAGGGCATCAGGATACCATTGCTGCACTGGCTATGCTCAAACGGCCCGAGGTCAAACTCTATATCGCCGGTACCGGCACCCAGCAAGAACAGCACAGTTTACTGGAGCTGCGTGACAGGTTGAACCTGCAACACCAGGTTGTTTTTCTTGGCCAGGTTACCGATACAGCTTGCTGGCTTGATGCCTGTGATATTTTCATACAGCCATCCCATGAAGAGGCATTTGGTCTGGTTTTTATAGAAGCCGGAGCCAGGCGCAGAGCAGTAGTCGCTACCAATGTCGGCGGTATCAAAGAGATTATTCAACACAATACTACAGGGTTACTGGTGCCCCCGGCCTCCCCCCAAAAACTCGCCGAAGCGTTAAATCGGTTAATCGACAATGCCGACACGCGGCAGCAGTTGGGTGAAGCCGGCTTTGAGCGTGTTAACCAGACGTTTTCGGTGTCAACTATGATAAAAAGTTATCTGGATATTATTCACCAACTGCGACAAAAAGAAGGACCTTATTATGACGCAAGCTAGCGTTACAGTAGTGATCAGCCCGCGTGATCGGTACTCTGGTATTGTTCAGTGCATAGAAAACCTCTATCGCTGCACCCCTGAGCCCTTTGTATTAAAAGTGCTCGATTTAGCCTATCCCGCCCATCTGAAGCGCGAAATTAAACAGCTGCTGCAGGATAAGGACAATGCTGAGCTGGTGGAGTGTGGCCTGATCATTCCGATGGATGCACTTAACCAGATACGTCACACCATTACCACCCCCTATACCATGCTGCTGGACAATGACTCTAATGTTACTACCGGCTGGTTGGCGCCACTGCTTGAAACAGCTGAGGCGACCGGTGCAGCGGTGATTAACCCGTTAACGCTGGAGAAAGAAGGCGTTGATGAAGGCGCTGCGCTGCGTAACCATCTTTATACCAATGCGTTACAGATTGTCGATGTTAAAGGCACTGAATACCTGATAGAACATAAATCATTTCGCCGCGCACTGCCTGAAGATATTCCTAAACAGATAGCCGACAGTGAGATGTTTGAATTGCATGGTGTGTTGTTTTTAACTAAAGCACTGCAACAAATTGAGTTGCCGTCCATGGTCATCCGTGAGCATATCGACATTGGCATTCAGCTGCGTAAATTAGGCTATAAATTGTTGAGTCAGCCCCAGTCAGTTATCATTTTCGATAACCTTGGTACCCGCATGAGCTGGTTTGACATTCGCTTTTTCTTCTTTCGCTGGCATCCGACATTAACTTATACCTCATCGCGGTTGTTTGAGCGGCGCTGGCACTATAATTTCTATGCGGAACACGCGATGTATCATTGGGTATTTCGCCGCAAAGTATTTCTTATCTGCCGCTGGCTATACCTGCCGGTTACGGTAAGTAATAAAGTGGTCCGGGTACTGGCGAAACTAAAAAGCCTGATCAAACCCGTCTGGAACCCGCTGTCTGATCCGGCCGCAACCGCCAGGCCAGCAGAATTAGACCGGTTTACAAAACAACCACAAGGTAACTAGTTATGCGACCTTTGGGCTATTTTCTACTGCTTTGTTTATTGGTTTTGGGTAAAGCCATCGCAGCAACCAGCCTGCCAGACCATATTAAGGCGATCAAGCCTTCAATCGTCGCTATTGGTCTTATGAGCCCTACCGCATCGCCACGTATACAGCTGTTAGGCACCGGTTTTGTTGTGGCTGATGGGCATCAGGTTGCGACCAACTTTCATATAGTCGCCAGAACACCAGATCCTGCGTTGCTGGAGCAATATGTCGTGCTGTCCGGCCAGGGTGAGCAGGTTGAATTACATCAGGTTTTGCATATTGCTGAAGATGCTGCACACGATATCGCAGTATTGACCATTGAAAAAGCGTTACCCGCACTAACACTTTCGACCGATGCCATGGTGCCTGAGGGCAGCTCAGTCAGTCTGACCGGATACCCAATAACATCAGTACTGGGTTTATATCCGGCTACACACCGCGGTATAATTGCTGCACATAGCCCAATTGTAATCCCGGCGCAGAATTCACGAGATCTGCAAACCCGTGCGATCAGAGCGCTAAAACAGCCCTATCTGGTATACCAGTTGGATGCTACCGCCTACCCCGGCAACAGCGGCAGCCCATTATTCGCTGCGAACAACAGCCAGGTAATAGGTATTATTAATCAGGTTTACGTGAAAACCACCAAAGAGGCTGTTTTGTCTGATCCCAGCGGCATTACTTACGCTATACCCGTCAGCTATTTGCGAAACCTGCTGAACAACGGTGCTAAGCGTTGAGCAATAATACAATCAATGTGATCTTTGATATCAGTAGCATAGGCTTTGCACTGGCGCTGATCTGTTATTGTTTTCTGTTGTTACTGCTACTTACAGATAAAACTGTAAACCGGACTAAATGGCTATTGGTTGCTTTTGCGACGGTGCAGATTGTCTGGGCACTAACTTATCTGCTGGTTCGGACCCAGCCTTTTCTCAGCATCGATTCCGTGTTAATTGAGTCTGGCCGCCATCTGGCATTATTACTACTGTTATTATCCTGTCTTAGCCAAAGCAACAATCAGTGGCGTTCATTTTTGGCGCAAACTGCGGTCAAGCTATCTGTACTCTGTCTACTTAGCTGGATTGGCGTTAATGCCGTTTTTCCACTGGGGAATAATATAACGTTTAGCATCAACCTGGTATTTTGTATCGCGCAACTCGCATTACTCGAGGCGCTGTACCGCCAGGCTGGACAGTATGTGTGGCAGTTTAAACCTTTAGTGCTGGGGCTAGGCTTGCTAATACTGTTCGATTTTGTCTTGCTGGCTGAGGCTGCACTGTTTAGCCAAATAGACCCCCAGCTGTGGGCTGCCCGCGGTTATATTGGTGCCATTGTATTACCCCTGCTGGTTGTTGCCATTCGCCGTATCCGGTCGTGGGGCATTAACGTTTATATCTCACGCAGTATTGTCGTCAACAGCACCATAGTGCTGCTGGCGGGCATATATCTTAGTGTGCTGGCGTTAGCGGGCTTTTCTATCAAACTGTTTAACCTCAGCTGGAGCGGATTGATCCAGGCTATTTTTGTAACGGCCGGCTTTATGCTGTTGGCGATAGTCGCCCTATCTGGCAAGGTGCGGCGTAAGTTCAAGGTTTATATTGAAAAGAACTTCTACGCTAATAAATTCGACTATCGCACTAAATGGTTAAGTCTGACGCAATATCTAAAGTCGTTAAAGTTACAACAGGATATCGATTATGCTGCCTATCTGCAGGCCTGGCTCAATGCCACCGGCTACCAACGCGGAGCCTTATTACGCAGTCTTGAACATGGTCAGCTGCAAGCATTGGCCTGTGTAAATAGGGTACAGGTAAGCGCTGACGAATTCAGTATTCTGTCGCAGTACTGTCAACATTTTGCCAAGCCGGGCTGGATCACGGACTTGTCCGACAGTTCAGATAAATTTGTTCAATTTAAAGGATCCAGCACAAAAATAGATGCGCACTTACTGATCCCTATTTACGACGAACAACAACTGTGGGGCATATGTCTGATTAACAGCCCAAACGCTGAGCGCCTTAAGTTAAATTGGGAGCTGAGGGACTATCTGACTATTATCACCGAACAAATAAGCAGCTATCTGCTATTAACCCAAGCCAGCAAAGCGTTAAGTGAAAACGCGCAGTTTGCTGCGTTTAGCCGAATGTCAGCTTTCGTCGTCCACGATTTAAAGAACGTCAAAGCCCAATTAGATTTAATGTTGAGCAACAGCAAAAAACATCTGAATAATCCTGAGTTCATTCAAGACAGTTTTGAAACTCTGGATGCAATGCAAAATCGTTTGGGCAATATGCTATCGCAATTAACAGATAAGCGCAGTGAGACCAGTGCTAATAGCCGATTCTCAGTAGCGGCTGAACTAAAACAGGTCATACAACAAAAGTGTGCGATTAGAAAACCTGTACCAACGTTAAACATTGTGCGCAACTGCGAGTTATCGCTCAACAAAGAACGTTTCAGCAGTATTTTGTACCACCTGATTGATAATGCCCAGTTTGCCACGGCTGCCGATGGCAAAGTAACGGTAACGCTGGATGTTATATCTGACTGTGAACCCGCTATGCTGCATATTACAGTAGCGGATACCGGCTGCGGCATGAGTGACAGCTTTATTCAACACCGCTTGTTTAAACCTTTTGATACCACCAAAGGTAATTCCGGTATGGGCATCGGCGCTTATGACGCTTTGCAGTTTGCACTACAGCATAATGGTCAGCTAAAAGTATCCAGTACTGAAGGTGCAGGCAGCTGCTTTACCCTAGCCTTGCCGCTTAACAGCCCCCTTTAATGAGCTACTCAGAATCGAGTTTAATCCGCTGCAGCTGACGTTGCTACGACTGATAGTGGCAAAATACCGTGCCGCAGCGGGTGCTTCAGCTGCTTTGTGCAGCCAGCTTAATCAACTGCTCGGCGGTTACCCGGTTTATCCGCCAATCATGTAACATGGTTGCACCTTGCGCCTGATAGAAATCAATTGCACTTTGGTTCCAATCCAGTACCGACCATTCGAGCCTGCCACAGTCGCGCTCAACCGCCAGCTTTGCAAGATAACTTAACAGCGCCTTGCCCAAACCTTTACCACGATACGCTGGCGATACAAACAGATCTTCCAGATAAATGCCGGGCTTGGCTAAAAACGTCGAGTAATTGTGAAAAAACAGGGCAAAACCGGCAGCATGTTGCTGATACTCTGCGATAACCACTTCTGCGTACCGTTTGTCGCCAAATAAGGTTTGTCTGAGTGTCTCTTCCGTCGCAACCAGCTGATCAGCCAGTTTTTCATACTCTGCCAGCCCTTGGATAAAGGCCAGTATTGTTGGTACATCCTGTGGTTGTGCTAAACGCAACTTAATATCAGCAGACATAATGTTCCTCATCGCAATAAAAAAACGCCGGCAGCGCACCAAGCCCTGCCGGCGTTTGAGTGTAGCAAGTTGTTTATGCGGCGTCAGCTGATGCTATCGCCTTAGCTTCAAGACTGCCGGCTTTAAAACTATCGACACTAATCGCACTGAAACGCAACGTGTTCATTCTACTTAACTGTTGTGCTTCCTCAGCGCTAATAATACCTGCGGCTTTAGCCTGCTCAATAGTTTGTTCTAATGGTTGCTTGCGCGGCAGTTTGCCTTCACGCTGTGCCTGATAAATTTTCTTCATTAACGGCTGCGCGTCGTACATTGCTACAAAGGCGCTTTCCATTAGCCCCGTCGCATCGTTTTCATCGGTGCCGATGTAACACAAATGCGTTAGACGGTCCCGAATTACACCCGGTTTGGACATCGCTTCACAAATCTGAATTGCCGTATCATCATTTGGCATTTTATAGCCGATACCGAACGGAAATATTAACGTTTGTAGTAAGCGGGCGACAATGCGGTTCGGAAAGTTAGCAAAAAAGCCATCAAAAGCACGCCCTATTTCAAACAATGCTCGCTGCAAACTGTAGTGTACAAATGGCAAGTCACACTGCTGGCGGCCATTGTCTTCATAGAACTTCAAAACAGCAGAAGCAATATACAATTGACTTAATACGTCACCTAAGCGGGCAGAAAGCATTTCGCGACGCTTTAGTTCACCACCCAAGATTAACATGGCGAAATCAGCACTTAAGGCTAAACCACGGCTCATCCGACTTAACTGCTTATAATATTGCGCTGTTTCACCTGATACCGGAGAGGCATTAAATGCAGCAGCGGTAACACCCTGCCAAAGTGCACCAAAGGTATTACCGATAGCGAAACCAACATGCTTCAGTAACAAGCTGTCAAACTGCTTTAATCCTTGCTCAGCATCGGGGTTAGCAGCAGCTTCCAGCTCGGCCAGCACATAGGGATGGCAGCGGGTAGCGCCCTGGCCAAAAATCATCAGATTGCGGGTAAGAATATTGGCCCCTTCCACGGTAATAGAAATTGGGATCCCCATATAACCGTGTGCCAGATAATTTTTTGGACCACATTGAATGGCGCGGCCAGCGTGAATATCAAAAGCGTCATTCATCAGCGTGCGTGACATCTCAGTCATGTGATATTTCGCTATGGCAGTTACCACACTGGGGCTTAAATTCATATCGATAGCGCCGGCAGTCATAACGCGCATCGCTTCCAGACTGTAGGTCAAACCGCCGATACGAGCCAGCGTTTCCTGCACACCTTCAAACTTACCTATTGACATGCCAAATTGCTGGCGTACGTATCCATATGCCCCGGTCATTCGCGCAGCCAGATGGCCGGTAGCAGATGCCAATGCCGGAAGGCTAATACCGCGACCCGCAGAGAGACATTCAACCAGCATCCGCCAGCCTCGGCCTGCATATTCTGGCCCGCCAATAATCCAATCTAGCGGAATAAACACATCGGTACCGTAGGTCGTTCCGTTCATAAAGGCTAAGTTCATCGGAAAGTGGCGATCGCCAATTTCAACACCTTTATGGCTGGTAGGGATCAGCGCGCAAGTAATACCGAGTTCGTCGGTATCACCCAACAAATGATCCGGATCTGATAATTTGAATGCCAGGCCCAACACCGTAGCAACCGGTGCTAACGTAATATAACGCTTGTCCCAGTTCAGGCGAATACCCAGAACTTCTTTGCCGTCAAACTCGCCTTTACACACGACGCCGGTGTCAGGAATACCACCGGCATCTGATCCCGCCTCAGGCCCAGTTAGCGCAAAGCAAGGCACATCAGTACCATTGGCCAGCGTTGGTAACCAGCGATCTTTTTGCTGCTGAGTACCATAGTGCATTAATAACTC
>JBFKFH010000158.1:0-7614 GCA_041618685.1 Rheinheimera sp. | reverse complement strand
ACCGTCATCGCCTGCCAAGTGAAGTCAGCGAAACCTTCGAATGGTCTTACCCTAATACGGTGGCGCACTTTAAAAACACCCTGGATATTATTGCCCGCGAAACCGAGCACAACAAAGATGCGGCATTAAAATACGCCAGCCGCGTTGCGGGATTGAATAACTATATGAAAAACCGCCAGGGCATGCTGGACAGCTATGCCGAAAGCGATTTTCTACAGCGTAAAACAGCTGAGCACGAAGCACTAACCAGCTGGGTAAATAGCAGCCGGGAAAATAAGAAAGCCTATGCCGATGATTTGAAAACCATCGAAAAACTGTTGCAGCAGCGGCAGAAACAAGAACGCGCCGATTACCTGCTGGACAATGCCACACCACGCTTGTTAACCCTTGCCCGCGCGTTGCACCGCCTGGCGCATGAAACAACGAAGCCCGATGCTGAACGTAAAGCCGGTTTTCAGCAACGTGATTTACCACGCTATAAAGCCTACGTTGCCGGCATGGAACGTAATTTCGATGCCAGTGTGGAAAAGGCACTGGACCTGCATAATCTGGCACTGTATGCCGCACAGCCCAAAAAGCAACGTAATGCGGCGTTTGATAAAGCGATGGCGATTAAAGACGGTATGAGCCGTGAGCAGCTTAGTGCGTTGATTGACAGCTGGTATGCCAACACCGGCTTAACCGAACTGGCTAACCGCAACGCCCTGCTCGAAGGCTCACTGACTCAGTTTGCCCAAAGCAATGATGCCTTTGTGAAAGCCGCCGTGGCGCTGTACCCGGCTGATTTAAAGCGTGAAGCAGCAGAAGAAGAGCTGGCCGGCAAAATTCAGCAAGCTTATGCCAGCTATATGCGCGCTAAAATGGCATTTATGCAGTCTAAAGGTCAGGCTGTTTATCCTGATGCCAATAGCACACTGCGGGTAACCTACGGCAATGTTACCGGGCGTGACCATGGCAACGAAGATGGCAATGCCTGGACTCCTTTTACCACGCTGCGCGGCATTAGCGCCAAAGCAACCGGTAGCGGCGAGTTTAATGCACCGAAAAAGCAACTGGACGCCATTGCCGCAAAAAACTATGGCCCCTATAAAGTTGATAGCCTGAACTCAGTACCGGTGAATTACTTAGCCACGCTGGACATAACAGGCGGCAACTCCGGCTCGGCAGTGTTAAACAGCAAGGCTGAATTCGTTGGCTTAGCCTTCGATGGCACGCTGGATTCAATTATCTCAGATTGGGATTACAATCCGGCCAATACCCGTTCTATTCAGGTCGATTTACGTTACATGCTGTGGCAAATGCAGCTGGACGGCGCGGACAACCTGCTAAAAGAAATGGGCGTGAAGTAAAAGCACATTAAAAAAAGGGCCTGCGGGCCCTTTTTTATCGTCTTGCGCGACACGGTTTTATCAAACGGTGCCGGCTTATTAATGTAACTATGCTAGCGATTATGCCAGTAACTATCCCGGTGACTATGCCAGCAACTGTGCTGCCAGCCGGACAAAATCAGACGATGTCAGAATACCCTTAATTTTATTGTTTGCATCAACCACTGGCAGGCAGCCATGCCGGTTACTGACAAAAAATTCCGCTACATCTTTCAGCTTTTGCTCCGGCGTTACTGCGGCAAAGTCCGTCACCATCAGATCGGCAACTAACTGCTGTTTTTCTTTACGCTCCAGCGCGGTCGCGCCAAACTGAGCCATTAATGCCATCACTTTGGTTACCATCACTTTTTGCGTTAGCATGCCCACCAGTTCACCTTTGGCGTCTATCACCGGTATATGGCGAATGTTTTTACTGCGCATCAGATCATGCGCGTCTTTTAGGCTGGCATCGCGGGTTACACATAAGGGATCAGGCGTCATCAGCTGAGCAACAATATTAATTGTCATAGCATCCTCCGTATTGGCTCTCACTTAGTTATAACTGAAAAAGTAGCGCGCCGTATGGCGCTGGATCAAGTTTTAGCCTCAGCCGTTAGTGAGCTACCCAGCGATGCAGCTATCACCAGGCCAATGGCTAACCACTGCCACAGTGTTAACAGTTCAGATAACAGCAGAAAACCAGCCATCGCCGCTATTGCCGGCTCCAGGCTCATAAACACGCTGAAATTTTGCGATGTCATATTTCTTAGCGCCACCATCTCAAGCGAATACGGTAACGCACTGGACAAAATACCCACCAGCAGGCCCAACGGCAGCACCTGCCAGCTAAGCAAGGCCATACCCTGGCTAATGGCACCAATTGGTACTAAAAATGCGGCGGCTACCGTCATCCCCAGCGCAACGGTAATACCGCCCGACGCCTGAGTATTGGTTTTTTTGCCAAACAGAATATAGCCGGCCCAGCACGCCCCTGCCGCCAGTGCCAGTATCACGCCCAGCGGGTCTAATGCATCCACGCCGCGCATATCCGGCAGCAGTAGCAATATGCCGGCTAACGCAAAGGCTACCCAGAGTAAATCCCGCTTTCGCCGTGACGAAAATAGTGCGACGGCTAATGGCCCAGTAAATTCCAGCGCAACACCTATTCCCAGCGGAATGCGTTCAATTGCCAGATAGAACAGAATATTCATCCCGCCCAGACAAATGCCGTAAGTCAATATCGCCTGCCAGTCACGCCGGCCTGATGGCAGGCTGCGCCACGGGCGGAATACCAGCCACAACACCAGAGCGGAAAACCCCAAGCGCAAAGCGGTAGTGCCTTCCGGGCCTATCAACGGGAACAATTGTTTTGCAATAGACGCACCGGATTGAATTGTCAGCATAGCCAACACCACGCTGCACACAGCCAACAATAACGGACGATTAACGGACATAGACATAACACACGCCTGACAGAAGAACCTTAAAGTACCGCCATATTGTAGCCCTTCATACAGCTGGATAGTAAGCCAGCTTGCACCCGGATGCGCCGTCCGTGCTTTATTACAGGGCAAGCGGCAACGTTTACATTGCTAATGTTGAGCGTTATGTCATTACGCTGTAAACAAAATTTCATTATTACGCAATACCTTAAGCGCATATTGTCGCAAGCGACAGCTAATAACTGACGCTGGCACAGTAACTGCTTAGTACAAGAAACGACAGCCCTACCCATTTGCTGTTTTCATTCATTGATTAAGAAGCATTGATATGACTGGACTATCTAGCCGCAGCCATCCACTGCGTGATGTACTGGATAAAGAATTACAACAGCGTACCTTTCCAGCGTTACAGGCGCCCTGTCGCCTGTGCCAGTTTATGCTGACAGTGTCACCGGCATCGCGCAGTAGTGAGTTAAATTTCATCCAGCAACTGGCCAGTCAACAAGGCAGTTATTTTAGCGAAACCGATCATGATATTAATTTACCGTTATTTGGCGGAAGCCTGCGTTTTGAAAAACATGGCGAATTTTCCAGTTATATTTTTATTCAGTCTGCTAACACAAAGCAGCTGTTTGATGACCCGTTAGATTTTCTACCAGGCAAAACCTGGCTAGATGAGATCCCCGGTCAAATTTTCCGCGTGGTGCAATTAAGCGTTATTACCCCAAACCAACTGCAATGTTATGGCAATATTGACGCGCTTTTTAACCCGGATAATTGCATCAGCAGCCTGCTGGCAGGCAATAAAGCCCGCATCTGGACCGACTTTCAGAAGCATGCTGAAGGCGCCGGTCGCATGCTACTGTTGGATCAGGGCTTAAGCCAGTCGGCATTAGGCCGGCTGGTACAACAACTGTTCGATCTGGGGAATTACCGCAAATTGTCACTGCTCGGCTGGCCATTATCACGCCAGGCTCTGGCAAAGCTTACCGTGCTGGAAAAACAATTGTCCGATATCACTCAGCGCATTGAGCATAAACGCAACGACGACGAGCATTTATTGAATGAAATTACCACTATGGCGGCACAAACTGAGCATTTAATTGCCGACACCAGTTCACGCCTGCAAGCCACTGCGGCCTACTATCAGCTAACACTGGATAGAATAAAAAGCCTGAATGAAACGCCGATAGATGGTTTATTATCACTGCAAGACTTTACCGAACGGCGTTTAACTCCGGCATTTCGCACCAGTGAATCAGTGGTATTTCGCCAAAATGCGTTGTCAAGCCGACTGGGCCGCTCTACCGAATTATTACGCACCCGTATTAGTTTAAAACTGGAGCAACAAAATCAGCAATTGCTGGCGTCAATGGACAGACGCGCCAAACTGCAGTTGAAAATGCAGCAAGTAGTAGAAGGGCTGTCTCTGGTGGCTATCAGCTACTATGCAGTACAACTAAGTGATAAAGCTATTAAAGCCTTTGGTTACTGGCTACCGGGCTTCAATACCACATTGTGGCAAAGTATCAGCGTGCCGGCCGTCGTGTTGCTGGTTGGTGTCGTATTATTTTGGCTCAACCGGCGACTGCACAAAGACAAATCGCCCTAAATTAGCAGGGCGATAAAATAGTTCCAACTTTGGCTTAATCTGCCTTGCGCCAGCTTACTGCAACGACAGATCGCAGATGGTTGTTCAGCCATTTACGACACTGCGGTTCAATATATTTGGCAACCAAGTACGCAACGAAAGCCAATAACGCAATGGCGGGTAACGGGTACAACACTTGTGGTAACCAACCAGCATAAGCCGGCATTTTCACTATCATCGAAATCATGGCATTTTCATGGATCAAATACAGTGGATAGCTAACGAACCCCAAAAACAACAATAGTTTGTTTTGCAACAGGCGTTGCATTAACAGCGATTTAAGACTGATGGCAAACAGCGCACAGACCGCTAACGCAGCCAGTGTTACAAGGGTTAGCGCGTAATCACTACGCATTGCCAGCGCACTGAGCACAGACATCAGTAGCCCGCCGATAAACCATTTTTCACTCTGGGTTTGCACATGCAGGTAATACATTGCACCAGCGGCAAACCAGCCAAAATATTCCAGTGTTAATGCAGCACTGATTTTTACCGCCAGCAGCAGCAACGGGTAACCGCTGACCGCCGCTAACGCCGGCATGGCTAAAGAACCAACATAGAGTGCAATTAACGCCGGCACCAAAGCGGCCCTTCCCAGCACGAAATAGACTATACCGGCAATAATGTAAAACTTAAATTCAACATAAAGTGACCAGAACGCGCCTTCCAGCGAGCTGACTTTGACGCCCAGTATTTTGCTCCACCAGTCTGGCTCAATAAAAGTGAGCCCCGGCAGCAGGTTTAATGGCTGTGGCATCCCGGCAGGCCGTTCGTAGAATAACGATGCGGTAGCATAAATTAGCAGGCTGGCAATAAGCATTGCCGGAAACAACCGCAGCCAGCGTTTCACCATAAAGTCGGTAAAGCTTTTGGTTTTATCCAGCGTCATAAAGATGACAAAACCCGACACCAGAAAGAACAACTGCACGCCAAGCCAACCATAGCGAAATAATGGGAAGTCGGCATAATCTGCGCCGTAAGGGACAATGGCCGGCCAGCGTGAATAAGCATGAAACAGCAGCACCAGTAAAATGGCGATGCCCCGTAACCCATCCAGGTATTTAATTCTCACTAACAACCACCTGTTATAAAAGTGTCGGTTAACAGTAACGTCAACCGGTTAAGCCGCTTAGCTTATTCAAGCCGCACCAGCCTTACTGTTCAGTATGCAAGGCCCCGTCGTTCAGGGCTAACGTCAACTGACGTATCCAGATTTGATAGCCTGCCGTACTTAAATGTATGCCATCGCCGGTATGATATTCTGCGTGCAAGTTACCGCTGTCATCCTGCAATAAACGGCTGCTGTCGACAAACCCGGCGTTGGGATAGGCCAACACCAGCTGCTGCAAAGCCGCGTTTAGCTGCGTGATACGGCTGTTTGGCCAGCGCTGCCCCGACACCCGCTCATCAACTGGCAAAATGCCGCTGACAACAAGCCTGCTGCGGCCGGCCAGACTGTCTAAAATTTTTTTATAATTGACTAATATCGCCTGATTATCGCGCCGTGGTAAATCATTGACGCCAATAGCCAACACTACCGCTGCAGCTGTGTCTATTGAGCGATAATACGGTAACCGGTTAAGAACGCCCAGGGTGGTATCCGAGCCAATACCATAATTTACTGATAGCGCACTGACGGCCGATGTTGCCAACCCGGCAGTAATGCTGTCGCCAATAAAAATTACCGCATGCTGAGGAACCGAGCCATCCATTCTGCGATGAGATGTAGTAAGGCGCTGATAATGTTTAGAAATTTCAGGGGTCGTTTGCAACAACTGCCAGCGCACTTTGTCGATAAAATCCGATTTTACCAGTACTGTCAGCAGCAACAGATGCACACAGAGCGCATAGAGTCCTAATACTGTCTTCCACCACATCCTTGCCTGCTCCATGACGTTATGTTGTTGCGGCGCAGGGCATTCCGCTACCCGGCGCAGGTGTTTCAGGTGGTCTATAGCAGCACAACTGCGCGTTGTCAGTCAAGCATCCAGGCCGAAACCCTGCCACACTAACCTAATGTGGCTAAACAGCAACGGCCGCTGTTCCTGTTAGCGCTGCTTGAGATTTCAGCCGCTTAATGCTTTACTTGCGATCTTTTCATTGTTCGGAGCTAACTGCCGTGTGGCGCCTTGTACTTACTGCTCTTTGTTGTAGCATCAACCTGATCAGTGCGGCAGCGCTGGCGGCAGACCCTATGCCGGCAGACGGTAAAAAGCAGCTTAAGTTAACGCCGGCAGATCAAACATCACCTGAGCCGGCGGCGCTGAACAAAAAAACACAGCCGCAAATTGCCGTATACAAATCAGTCAAACAAGACGGTACTGCCCTGTTTTCAGACCGGATACCGCTTAACCGGCCCTATCAGCTGGTACGCTATGACTGCTTCGCCTGTGATCCGCAGTCAACGGTAAACTGGCACACCACACCGTTATATATCCGGCCTTATAACCAGTTAATCAGCAAGGCCGCCAGTGAGTATCAGCTAGACCCTGCACTTATCCGTGCCATTATTCACGCCGAGTCATCATTTCGACCCGCAGTTGTTTCACAAAAAGGTGCCGTTGGTTTAATGCAGTTAATGCCAGCAACAGCAGCACACTTAGGTGTGATTGATGCCAGCTCACCGGCGCAAAATATTGCCGGGGGCAGCCGGTATCTGGCCGAGTTATTAAAACAATACAATGGCGAGGTTAACCTGGCGCTAGCCGCTTACAATGCCGGTGCCAGCAATGTAAAGCGCTACAATGGCGTTCCGCCCTTTGCTGAAACCCAGGCCTATGTGCAGCGCGTGGCTATTCTGCGTAAACGCTATCAGCAGGCAGGTTAGCTGGCTATCTATTTAAACCACTCAGAGCAGCAGGTATTGATGCGGGCGCCTGATGTCTGGTTTGCTGTTGCAGTGTTAAACCGAAGTGTTTAGTAGTGGGAGCTGAATTATTAGTAAACGCTGACCGCGTTAGCCGCCTGTCGCAGCCGGTTTGCTCAGTGCGGCCCGTAAGATATCTTTCCAAGACACCAAGCCAAGCAAGTGTTTATGCTCATCGACCACCGGCAGGCAGCTGATATTGTGTTGTAGTAGCAGGGCGGCAGCTTGTTTGATACTGGTCGACTCGGTAATGCTGATCACCGGCGCAACCATCACCTGATGCACCTT
>JBFKFH010000157.1:0-7656 GCA_041618685.1 Rheinheimera sp. | reverse complement strand
GCTGCCCAGCAGCAGTACCAACTGATTTTTTGCAGCCAGGTGTTTTTCAACTCCGGCTATGCAATCGCAAATTTAACCCGCTTTGTACAGGACCTTGCGCAACACAGTGACGCCATGATTGTTATCGATGGTTACCATGGCTTTATGGCATTGCCAACAGATCTGTCGGCCATCGCGGAACGGATATTTTACCTCGCCGGTAGCTATAAATATGCTCAGGGCGGAGAAGGCTGCTGTTTTATGGCGGTGCCACTTGGGAGCACCGAGAGGCCGCTGTATACCGGCTGGTTTGCCGAGTTCGGCACCTTAGCCGCGGAAAAGTCAGCGACGGTATTGTACAGTGAAGATGGCTATCGCTTTGCGGGCGCGACGATGGATTTTTCTGCGCTTTACCGGTTAAATGCTGTGCTTCGGCTATTTAAACAGCAAGGTATCAGCGTCGGGCGCATTCATCTGTATGTGCAACAGCTGCAACAGGCGTTTCTGGCAAAGCTGACTGCGTTACAGCATCCGAAGTTAAACCAGAGCAACTTGTTGGTGCATGATCTGGCGCATCATGGTCATTTCCTGACATTTCGCTGCGGCACCGCCGCTGAAGTGGCTCAGCTGGCGGCAGAGCTTAAACAAGCAGGTATTGAAACCGATTATCGTGGTGATAGATTACGTTTTGGTTTTGCGCTGTATCATAATAGTGCGCAGTATGATCTGACGTGCTTAGCGTAGCGTGTGTTTAACTGATTGAATAAAAGCCATTAATTTAGCCGCTGATAAAAAAGCGGCTTTTTTTCATCCAGACGGCTGAAACTTGGTTGCCTATTTGGTAGAATCCACGCCTAATTTTTTCCATGATGTAGGAACCATGGCCAAAAACGTCGTAGTGCTCGGCACCCAATGGGGTGACGAAGGTAAAGGTAAAATTGTCGACTTATTAACAGATAAAGCCAGCTATGTGGTGCGCTATCAGGGCGGTCATAATGCAGGGCATACGTTAGTCATCGACGGTGAAAAAACCGTATTACATTTAATTCCGTCAGGTATTTTACGTGCCAATGTAAAATGTGTGATCGGTAATGGTGTAGTGTTATCGCCAGAAGCGTTCTTAAAGGAAAAAGCCATGCTGGAGCAGCGTGGCGTGCCGGTACAAGACCGTCTGCTGCTGAGTGAAGCTTGTCCGTTGATCCTGCCGTTCCACGTTGAACTGGACAAGGCGCGCGAGTTGGCACGCGGAGATAAGCCTATCGGCACGACAGGTCGTGGTATCGGACCGGCCTATGAAGATAAAGTGGCTCGCCGCGGTTTGCGCGTTGGCGATTTATTTAATCCTGAACTGTTCGCTGAAAAGCTGAAAACGTTAATGGACCTGCATAACTTCACGTTGACGCAGTACTATAAAGTACCTGCAGTGGATTATCAGACCACACTGGACAACGCATTAGCCATTGCTGATATTCTGAAGCCTTTGGTAGTGGATGTCACTGATTTACTGGATCGTGCTCGTAAAGCGGGTCAGGAAATTATGTTTGAAGGTGCGCAGGGCACGTTGTTGGACATTGACCACGGCACTTACCCCTACGTTACGTCATCAAACACGACAGCAGGCGGTGTTGCCACCGGTGCTGGTTTTGGTCCGCGTTACCTCGACTACGTGCTGGGTATCGTTAAAGCCTATACCACCCGTGTCGGTTCAGGCCCTTTCCCGACAGAACTTGATTGCGCTGTTGGTGAGCATTTAGGTGTGAAAGGACATGAATTCGGTGCCACTACCGGCCGTAAACGTCGCTGTGGCTGGTTTGATGCAGTCGCCGTCAAGCGTGCCGTGCAGCTGAACAGCATCTCAGGTTTCTGCCTGACTAAGCTCGATGTGCTGGATGGTCTGGAAACGGTAAAAATTTGCACGGGCTATAAAGATGCTGCTGGAAATATTAGCGATGTGCCGCCGATGGCAGCTGAAGGCTATGACTTGGTTACTCCGGTATACGAAGAAATGCCGGGCTGGAGCGAGACTACTTTTGGTGTGCAGCAGTTGGATAAGCTGCCACAAGCCGCACGAGATTATATCAGCCGATTGGAACAACTAACCGGCGTGCCAATTGATATCATTTCAACCGGACCGGACCGTGTACAGACAATTGTACTGCGACATCCGTTTGCATAAATAAACCGTATAAAAAAACGCTGCCATCTGGCAGCGTTTTTGTTTTATGCTGGACAACAAATTACGGAACAGGGCTAACGCTATGCGCATATTAATATTACTTTCGGCGATTTTCGTTTTATCTGCCTGTGGTGGCAGCAGCAATGACAGTTCAGCGCAAACCAGCCTGTGTCAGCGCAGTGATGTTAACTCGCGAGTGTTTTGTACATTGCAGCAAGACTATTTGTGGTATCGGGATTTGCCTGCCAGCATTAATCCTGATAGCTACACCACGCCTGCAGCACTGCTTGCGGCCGTTGCGGCGCCACAAGACCGTTTTAGCTTTATTCTGACCCGTCAGGAATATGAAGATCGGTTTATTAACGCAACCTTCTTTGGTTATGGCTTTTCCAGCGTGCGGGCCGACAATAATACTGCGCTACAAATTGCATATGTTTATGACAATGGTTCAGCGGCACAAAATGGTTTACGCCGTGGCGATAAAGTTACGGAGATTGAAGGTGTTAGTGTCGAACAGTGGCTGAGCAGACTAGATGCTGGTACTGCAACCAATGATGACATCTATGGGCCGAATCAGGCCGGTGTTATGCGTAACTTTGTCTGGCGTAAACCAGACGGCACCGAGCGAAGTGCCAATTTTATTAAAAGTGAAGTGACGACAAATACAGTGTTGCACCGCTCGGTCGCGGTCGATGGCAACAAACGCATTGGTTATCTGGTATTTAATAGCTTTATCGAGTTATCTGAAACAGAGCTGCAGCAGGCTATGGCGTATTTTGCGGCCCAGGGGGTGAATGAACTAGTTTTAGACTTGCGCTACAACGGCGGTGGTCTAATCCGGGTGGCAAATCAGCTTAGTACGCAAATTGCGCAAAATGCAGTGCAAGGCCAGGTTTTTATAAAGTATCGTTACAACGATAAGAATACCGCCAAAAACACCACCACGTTGTTTGCCAAAGGCGCCGGCCAGACCGTGCTTAATTTAGGCCGGGTTCTGATCTTAACGACCGAAAGTAGCTGTTCAGCCAGCGAAATGGTGATTAATTCTCTGGCCCCCTTTGTTGATGTAGTACAAATAGGCAGCACGACCTGTGGTAAACCTGTAGGTATGCAGCCAGACATTATCGGCAACTATGTGCTGTTTGCCATTAATTTCCAAACGGTTAATGCGCTAGATCAGGGCGATTATTTTGACGGGCTACAGCCAACCTGCCCGGTTGCTGACAGCATTAAAGGCGATTGGGGCGTAGCAGATGATCCGCTGTATGCCACGGCACGCCATTATATTGCCAATGGCAGTTGCAGTGCGGTGGCTGTTAGCCGCAGCATGTTGGATGGGAGTTCAGCCAGCCTGCAGCTTGGCGCGCCCTGGTTGTTGAACAATGAGCAATAAAACGGCGTGAAACTTGCTTTATTAAAGCTAATGTAGGCCGATAAAGCTTAATACGACAATTTTCAGGCACATACTATGTCAAAAGCATTTTGGATATTGCTAACGTCACTGCTGGTGCAGCCGGCATTGGCACAAGAACTGGAAGCTATTCAGCTGTACTCGCAAGATGAGCTATTGGCTTTGATTAACCGCAATGCGCACCTGCAGCGGGTTAAAGCTGATGATTGTCAGCTAGTACGTGATATCGAAGCCAGAGCCGACATTATGCAGCTGCCGGCATACCAGTTTTTGTACGGCGATATGTTAGCTTATGCGGTATGTGTGCCACGGGATGTAGAGCGTGGTTGGGATTTGATGCTCCGTGCCGCCGGCCAGGGCTTACCCGAAGGGCTGGAGCAGGTCGGACGCTATTATCATACCGGCCGTCTGGTGCAGCGGGATATTGACAAAGCCATTGTTTATCTACGGGAAGCCGCGGCATTGGGTAATTTGAATGCCCAACTGCGGCTGGCGCAGATCCTGGCCGATGGCCACGGCAGTCCGGTTGATTTTGAACAAAGTTACCGCTGGTTGCATCATGCGGTTACCGCAGATAGTGGCAAGCATAAACAGATACAACAGGTTTTAGCCCGCTTGGCGAAAAAGATGCCAGCCCGGGTAATCGCTAACGCTAAACGGCCGGTAAAATGAAGTTCATACTCATAAACGGGTTTAGCTGTTACACTTAATACAATTCAGGCAACAAAAGAAAACTTAATGACAGTAAATGATCCACATCTTGCCCGTGAGCAAGAAAAATATGACAACCCCATCCCCAGCCGCGAATTTATTCTCGAGCATATCGAAAAACGCCAAAGCCCCGCTTATTTTGAAGAATTAGTTGATGAACTCGGGCTAAAAGACGACGACGCCATATTTGCATTGAAAAAACGTCTGCGGGCGATGGAGCGTGACGGACAGCTTATCTATACCAAAAATCGACGCTACGGCCTGGTCGATAACATGGACCTGGTCAAAGGTACGGTTCTTGGCCACCGGGAAGGCTTTGGTTTTTTAAAGCTGGACCAGGGCGGGCCAGACTGGTTTATTCCGAACTTTGAAATGCAGCGTTTATTGCATGGTGACAAAGTGCTGGCCACCGCGCAAAGCGTTAACAGCAAAGATAAAATCGAAGCCCGTGTTGTGCGGGTGCTGGAGCCACGTAGTGAGCCTATTGTCGGGCGCTACTACAAAGATTTCGCCTTAGGTGTAGTGGTGCCAGACGATCCGCGCATTACCCAGGATATTGTAATACCTGACGGCGAGCAGGGCGCGGCACGCCACGGTCAGGTAGTATTGGTGGAAATTACCCAGCGGCCATCGAAGCGGGTTAACGGAATTGGTAAGGTTATTGAAGTACTGGGCGAGCATATGGCCCCCGGCATGGAAATTGAAATTGCTATTCGAAACCACCAGATACCGCACGAATTTTCTGATGCTGTGTTAAAACAAGTTGCTAAGTATGGCGAACAGGTTCCTGCTGAGGCTAAACAAGGCCGGGTTGATTTAACCAAGCTGGGTTTAATTACCATAGACGGTGAAGACGCACGCGATTTTGACGATGCTGTGTACGCTGAGGCCAAAGACAACGGCGGCTGGCGCTTGTGGGTGGCAATTGCCGATGTTAGTGCTTATGTCGTGCCGGATTCGCCGTTGGATAAGAGCGCCCTGGAGCGTGGTAATTCGGTGTATTTCCCAGACCATGTGGTGCCGATGTTACCCGAAGCGCTGTCAAATGGTCTGTGTTCGTTAAATCCGCATACCGACCGTTTATGTTTAGTGGCCGAGATGCATATCAGCGCCAGTGGCAACCTCGACAGTTATCAGTTTTATGAAGCGGTGATGCATTCTAGTGCGCGTCTCACTTACAACAAGGTGCACAAAATATTGCAGGGCGACCCGGAACTACGCCAGCAATATGCAGCCAACCTGACCAATATTGAAACGCTGAATAGTTTGTATCACAAACTGGCTAAGGTACGTGGTCAGCGCGGGGCAATAGAATTTGAAACAGTAGAAACACGCTTCGTCTTCAACAGCCATCGCAAGATTGAGCAAATTGTACCGGTGCATCGGGTTGAGTCGCACAAGATCATTGAAGAATGCATGATCATGGCAAACGTTGCTGCAGCGCGCTTTATTGAAAAGCACGAGGCGCATACGCTGTTTCGCGTGCATGAACGCCCTGACGGTGAGCGGCTTGATAACTTCCGCCGCTTTTTAGCTGAACTGGGAATAGAAGCGAATTTATCTGCCGAACCAACACCATTAGAACTGACGCAAACGTTGGCAAAAGTGGGCGACCGGCCAGATCGTGAGCTGATTGAAACCACCATGCTGCGTTCAATGAAGCAGGCGGTGTATCAGGGCGATAATCAGGGCCACTTTGGCCTGGCATTGGAAGCCTACGCCCATTTCACGTCGCCGATCCGGCGTTACCCGGATTTAGTGCTGCATCGCGGTATTAAAGCGTTATTAGCCAAACAGGGCCAACAGGTAACCGGCGCCCGCGCATACAGCGAGGCTGAAATTACCCCGTTGGGTGAGCAATGTTCAATGACCGAGCGTCGGGCAGATGATGCCACCCGCGAAGTAGCTGACTGGCTAAAATGCGAATATATGCAGGATCATTTAGGCGCAGAGTTTGACGGCGTTGTCTCTACCGTGACGAACTTTGGCCTGTTTGTGCGCCTGACCGAGTTATACATTGAAGGCTTAGTGCACGTTACATCGCTGCAAAATGATTATTATCACTTTGATGCTGAGCGTCGCACCCTCAGTGGTGAACACGGTAAAATCACCTACCGCATGGGTGATTTGCTAAAAGTAAAAGTTGCCGCGGTAAACTTAGAAGCGCGCAAAATAGATCTGATCGTGGTGGGTGAGCCTAAACGCGTAGTGAATAAAGCCGATATCAAGGCGTCAAAACAGGCTGCCAGCGCTAACGCAGGTAAAGCTGGTAAACCGGCCAAACGGGGTAGCGGAAAAAGCGCCCCTGCTGCGGCAAAAGGCGGTGACGCTAAGCCCAAAGGTGCACGCAATATCACCGCAAGGAAAAAGCCACGGCGAAAAGCGAAGTAGCCCCTAAGTATTAAAACGAAACGGTATGCTCACGCCAATACGCCGTGAATATGTCCCTATAGGCTCGATTCCGGCATCCCAGCCGTCAACGATTGGCTTAGAGCATACCGATTCGCTAATTCAGTAAACTAAGGTAAACTGCCGGCCAATTTTTATAGTCGGTTAGACAAGGGTTAACAATGAACGCAGATCTGGTTTTTGGTATTCATGCGGTAGAGGCGTTTTTGCAGCGGGCGCCGCACGATGTGCTGGAATTGTTTGTGATGAAAGATCGCGACGATAAACGCATGCAGCCGATTATCCAGCTGGCGCGGCAGAACGGTGTGTCAGTGCAATTTTGTAACCGTAAAACGCTGGATGACATGGTAAGCGGCCAGCATCAGGGCGTTGTGGCAAAAGCCCGCCTGCAAAGCAGCGGTACCGAAGCGGATTTAGCCGCCATTGTAGAGCAGCAGGATAAACCTTTTATTCTGATCCTGGACGGTGTGACCGATCCGCACAACTTAGGCGCTATCTTACGTAGTGCCGATGCTGCAGGCGTCCATGCTGTGGTATCGCCTAAAGATCGCTCAGTAAAACTGACTTCAGTGGTACGCAAAGTAGCCTGCGGCGCCGCCGAAAGTGTGCCCTTTATTACGGTAACCAATTTAGCCCGGACCTTGCGCGAGCTACAGGATGCAGGTGTGTGGGTGGTTGGTACGGCCGGTGAAACCGATACCCTGGTGTACGACGCCGATTTTAAAGGCCCACTGGCATTAGTACTTGGCGCCGAAGGAGAGGGCCTGCGCCGCTTAACCCGAGAAACTTGCGATAGCCTGGTAAAAATTCCGATGTTTGGCGCGGTATCCAGCCTGAATGTGTCGGTTGCTGCCGGTATCTGTTTATTCGAAGCGGTGCGTCAGCGTCGCTAAGCAAAATATCTGCTTGTTATTTACCCGCTAAGTCCGTAAAATACGCGACCTTCGGCCATACACCTAACGTTCCTTGC
>JBFKFH010000156.1:0-7672 GCA_041618685.1 Rheinheimera sp. | reverse complement strand
GGCCAGTGAAATAGACGGTATTGAGTTTTTAATCAGCCGTAGTTGCGATGCGTTGATCCTGCATGTAGAAGCAGTAACGGACGACTATCTGATTAAGCTGGCGGCTGGCAACCTGCCCATAGTGCTGATAAACCGCTATGTACCTCAGTTGGCCGATAATTGTATCCGGCTCAATAACGAGCTGGGCGGCTATCTGGCCACCAAACAATTACTACAGCAAGGGCATACAGAGCTGGCCTATATTGCCGGCCCGATGTGGAAGAGTGATGCAAAGGAGCGTTACGCCGGTCATCTGCGGGCGCTGGCTGAACAGGGGTTACGTTTTAATCCGCAGCTGTTTGCCGAAGGTAATTTTCAGGACAGCAGCGGCAGTGCCTGCATGCAGCAAATACTGGCGAAGGGCCTGCAGTTTAGCGCCTTGGTATGTGCCAACGACGAAATGGCAGCTGGCGCCATGGAAGTAGCACGTGCGCATGGCTTACGGGTGCCGCAGGATCTGTCCATTGTAGGTTTCGATAACCTGATCCTGGCCCGCTATATTTACCCGAAACTAACCACTATTGATTATCCTATCGGCGAAATGGGCCGTATGGCTGCGCGCTGGGTGTTAAAGCATATTTATCAGCAGCAGGCGCTACAGCTGGAAAATGTGTTTGAACCGGTATTGGTAAGTCGCGAATCTGTCAGCGCTGCCGCTAGGCAGGCCTAAGTTAACACCATGCCAGGCCTGGGTGCAGTAGCTGTATTCCGCCGGCTTGCCAGCCCCACCAGGCCAGCCCCAGCAAAGCGGCAAGCAGTATTAGCAGCATCGTACGCCAGTGTTTTTTCATGCGGTGGCCGGTCTGGTTATTGCAGCATGCTCTTTCACCGGTAAATTTAACACGGCGGCCAGCACGCTTAAGCCAATTGAGATATACCACACCAGATCATAGTTGCCGGTTTTATCATAGACATAGCCACCGAACCAGCCGCCTAAAAAGGCACCCAGCTGGTGAAATAAGAACACAATACCACCCAGCATAGATAAATAGCGCACCCCAAAGATACTGGCCACGGTGCCGTTGGTTAGCGGCACGGTAGACAACCACAGTAGTCCCATACACATACCAAATAAATACGCGCTCCAGTTAGTCAGCGGTAGCAGTAAAAAACCGCTAATTACCAGTGCGCGTAAACCATACAGCGCACTGAGCAGTAACGGCTTCGACATGCGTCCGCCCAGCCAGCCGGCGGTGTAAGTACCAAAAATATTGAACAGGCCAATCAGTGCCAGCACCGTCGTACCAACCACCGGCGCCAGCTGCATGTCGACCAGGTAAGACGGTAAATGAATGCCAATAAATACCACTTGAAATCCACACACAAAAAAGCCCAGCGACAGCAGCCAGAAACCTTTGTGGGCCACTGCCTGGCGCAATGCTTGCTCTACACTTTGTTCCGGCCCGGCCGGGCCATCACTGCGTGGTGTTTTCAGCATAAAGGCCAGCGGGGCAATCAGCAGAGCCAAGATGCCCAGTACCGTCAGCGCGGCAGCCCAGCCCAGCTGGGTGATTAACAGCAATGTGCCCGGCAGCATAATAAACTGGCCAAATGAACCGGCTGCACTGGCAATACCCATGGCCATGCTGCGCTTTTCTGCCGGCACTGCACGGCCAATGGCACCCAGAATAATGGTGAACGACGTACCCGACAACGCCAGACCAATTAACACGCCGGCACTAAGCGCCAGTGTGACGCCGGTACTGGCCATGGCCATGGTAACCAGCCCTATGGCATAAAATAGCCCGCCGGCTAAAACCACTTTTTTCGCGCCAATACGGTCAGCCAGTGCACCGGTGAGTGGTTGGGTTAATCCCCAGATCAGGTTTTGCAGCGCAATAGCCAGTGCGAAGGTTTCACGGCCCCAACCAAACTGGTCGCTCATCGGGGTTAAAAACAAGCCAAAACCATGGCGTATGCCCAGCGCTATGGTGAGAACCACAGAGCCGCCCAGCATAATGTAAAACGCAGATTGAGATCGGGACGACATACTAACTCCGGCGATATTTTAACGCGCGCAGCTTAGCAGTTTTCCCAATATTATGACACTGGATTAAGGTCGTAGATGCCGTGAGTTTGACAAAATGACCGCCGGTCACTAACCTCAATGGACTTAATGACCGCCAGTCAATTTTGAGGTTTATTGTGCCACAACCCCTGTCTGATAACGCACCACAACACCCGGCGTTTAACCAGTTTGCCAGCTGTTTGTCCCTGCAGCGGCAGGCATACCATGCAGATCCGGTACCGACGCTGCAACAGCGGCTGGC
Organism: Rheinheimera sp.; assembly: GCA_041618685.1. Taxonomy (GTDB): domain Bacteria; phylum Pseudomonadota; class Gammaproteobacteria; order Enterobacterales; family Alteromonadaceae; genus Alishewanella. The sequence continues at coordinate 5,363 of JBFKFH010000156.1, read as the reverse complement.
CGATCTGAATGCACTGAAATCGCTGATCCGTGACCATGAAGCCGAACTGGTAGAAGCCGTCAACGCTGACTATGGCAGCCGGTGCCGGTTTGAAACCCGCTTTTCCGAAATCCTGATGGTGTTGGAAGATATTGCGCGCACAAAAAAGCAGCTGAAAAAATGGATAAAGCCACAACGTCGTCATATTGACTGGCTGTTGTTTCCCACCTCCCGTTGCCAGGTGATCCCGCAACCGCTGGGTGTGGTTGGGGTAATAGTGCCGTGGAACTTCCCTATTATGTTGTCGCTGGCGCCGTTGGTCGCGATTTTTGCAGCCGGTAACCGCGCCATGATAAAGATGTCAGAAAACTCTGAACAGCTAGCAAGGTTGCTGATCACGCTGGCGCCACAGTATTTTCCGGCAGATAAGTTACAGTTTTTTGCCGACAACAATGGCAGCGGACCGGCATTTTCTGCCCAGCCGTTTGATCACTTATTTTTTACCGGTTCGGCCCAAACCGGGCGTGCGGTGATGGCCAGCGCGGCGAAAAACCTGACGCCGGTAACATTGGAGTTGGGCGGCAAATCGCCGGCCGTAGTCGCACCTGATTTTGCGTTAGACCAGGCCGCCGACCGTATCTTGTGGGCCAAAGCCTTTAATGCCGGGCAAATCTGTACCAATGTCGATTACCTGTTTTTGCCGCAGGGTAGTGAGCAGCAATTTACCCAATTGGCCGCTAACCTGATTGCGCAGCGTTATCCTGATATCAATCATAACGATTACACCGCCATTATTGACGAGCGGGCATATCAGCGGCTGCAACATACGCTGGATGATGCTATTGCCAAAGGCGCCAGGGCGGTGAACCTGATGCCGGGGCAAACTTCTGCGCCCGGCCTGCGTAAGTTTCCGTTAACCTTGCTGTTCGATGTAACCGATGACATGTTGGTGATGCAGCGGGAAATTTTTGGCCCCTTGCTGCCGGTTAAAACCTACAGTGACGCGGCAGAGGTTATCGGTTATATCAATGCCAGGCCAAGACCTTTAGCGTTTTACCCGTTTAGCCATGATGCCGCCTTGCTACAACGTTACATTAATGAGGTGATGTCGGGCGGTGTCACCATTAATCATGCCATTTTACATGTTAGCCAGCACGACTTGCCGTTTGGCGGTGTTGGTAATAGCGGTATGGGGCATTATCACGGCTATGAGGGTTTTGTTACCTTTTCTAAGCTCAGGCCGGTGTTTAAGCAGGGCGCCTACAATAGCGTCAGCATGCTATTACCGCCTTATGGTAAGCTGGCAACAAAGATGACCGACTGGTTGATAAAACTAAAAGGCTGAGCATGAAACAAAATGCCATGACTGATTCAGCCAAACTGCAGCGGCGCGATGCCTTTATTGCCTCGGCACGGCAGTTGTTTTCACTGCATCAGCGCTTACCGGCAGTAGCCGATATTGCCGCTGATACCGGCCTGGCTAAAGGGACTGTGTATCGCTATTTTCGTAGCAAAGAAGAAATCTTTATTGCACTGTTACAAGCAGACTTTACCGCGCTGTTTACGCCGCTGGCGCAGGTTATCGCCGGTTTGCCGGACGATGTTGAGCAGGCTGCTACGCTGTTCACTCAGGCCTATACCCGGCAGCTGCAACAACTGCCAACCTTGTTGCCACTGGCGGCTATGTTAAACGCGGTGCTGGAGCATAAGCTGCCGACCGGGGTGCTAAAACAGTTTAAACAGCTATTGGCCGACGCGCTGACACAGCTTGGGCAGGTACTGGCCAGCCGGATTAGTGCTGTTTCGGCAACGCAGGCCAGCAACCTGTTGTTACACACTTACGCCCTGACACTGGGGTTGTGGCAAACATTGCAATACCCACCGGCGGTGCAGGCGCTATTACAACAAGCCCCTGAGCTACAAAGCTTACAACGCGATTTTACTACCGAGCTTAGCACGGCCATTCGCCAGCAATGGCTTGGCGCATTGCGCTAAGTTATCAGGGTAATGCCCGACCCCGTGCGGCCAGATATAACGCATACCAGTGCTCGCGGCTGAGTTTTACCTTTGTTGCTTCTGCGCAGGCGCGAATGCGGCTGATATTTGTCGTACCGATGACCGGTTGGATCTGTGCCGGATGACGCATCAGCCAGCCTAATACAATGGCTTCGCGGCTTACCTGATAGGCGGCTGCTAATTGCGCCACCAGCTGCGCTGTCGCGCGAACCGGTGCCGGCTCGGCACTGATATCTCTGCCGCTAAACAAGCCCTGGCTTAAACTGCCCCAGGCTTGCAGCTGTACGTGATTTTGCTGGCAGTACTCCAACGTGCCGGCACTAAAATTAACCCCTGGCTGGCCGCTACAGCCGGCAGTCGTGCCTTCGTCCAGCCAGGCCAGATGGCTCAGGCTCAGCTCCAGTTGATTAACCACCAGAGGTGTATCTAGCGCCTGCTGCAAAAACGCCATCTGGTGCTGCTGCATATTGGATACGCCAAAGTGCTTAACCTTGCCGCTTTGTTGTAGCGCATGAAAAGTGGCAGCGACTTCTGCCGGTTGCATCAGCGGATCGGGCCGGTGCAGCAGCAGTATATCTAACTGCTCGATCTGCAAGCGGGCTAATATGGCGTCAACCGATTGTGTTATCCAGCCGGCGGAAAAATCATAGCGCTGCGGCGTAGCGTTATCTGCAAAGCGGATACCGCATTTTGATTGCAGGCTGATTTGGCTACGTAGTTCAGGCCGTTGTTTCAGCACTGTGCCAAACACCTGCTCGGCTTTGCCAAAGGTATAGATATCGGCATGGTCAAATATACAAATTCCTGCTTCCAGTGCGGCGTCAACAACCTGATGACATTGCTGAATGTCGGCTGCGCTGATTGGATTCTGGTTCCAGCCGCCGCCTAGGTTCATGCAGCCAAACACCAGCGGGCTGCTGCGTTCGACATATCGTTGTAACGGGTTGGCGTGGTCTGACATAGTAATTCCTGCTGTAGTAAGTTAGTTCAGCGCCAGCCTGGCAGGCTGGATAGTGCGCGGCGGCCATAGCGCTTAGTTAAGGCCACAGCGTAAGCGGTAAACGATAAATGTCGCCCTGCACTTCGCGGTAGCGCACAAACACTATTTTGCCCTGACGCACATTAAAGTGCCGGACAAAGTCGTCGGGTTCGGCCAGCTGTAGCGTGCTGTCACCGCTTGCCAGATTTAGCCGGTAAATGCCCTCGCCCGGCTGATAATAATACAGCTGCCCCTGATCGATATGCCAGTTCAGCCAGTTGATCTTGTCAAACTGCGCCAGCAGCAGCTGTTCCGGGCCGGCAGGCAAGGCTTTATACCACAGGCCATCCTGATGATATTTGCTAAAATACAGCCGACCCTGCCAGATATGACCGCTGTAGCCGCCCTGCTCGGTCAGTTGTTGCTCGGAACCAGTGGCAAGATCATGCCGCCATAATTGCCAGTCGCCGTTGCGATGGCTGCTGTACAGCAGGCTGTTATTACCGCCCCAATTCACCACACCAACCTGTTTCTCGGCACCCAGCAGGGTTTGCAGCTCGCCGCTGGCGGTATCAAGCTGATAGGCAGCAGCATCCTTACTAAACAGTAAGAATTTATCATCTGCCGACCACTCAGGCCGGATAAAGCCGGGTGTGCCAGGCAGCTCACTGAGCAATTGCTCGCTACCATCACTGCGCTGTAGCCACACTTGTTCATGCCCCTGGCGCGTACTGAGAAAGGCCAGCTGAGTACCGTCGTGCGATAAACGCGGTATGGTGTCTAACCGTGAGCTGTTAATCCGCACCGCTGGCGCACCTTGCGGCTCAGCCTGCCAGATGTCAGTGCGCAATTCGGTGCTGCTCAAATACAATACATCGTTGGCAACAACAAAAGAGTTGATCGCGTCAGCAGCATGGTACAGGGGGCTGAGGCCGGCACCGTCAAGGTGGTACTGATACAGCATCTGGCCGGCACTGAGCAGCAAAACTTTGTCATTGAACCAGGCCAGCGCAGTCGCCCGCACCGGCAGCGCCTGGGTGTGAATGACATCGCCGCTGTTGCTATCCAGTATCTGCAGTTCACTGCTGTCAGCCGACAGATAACGCAGCAGTGCCAGCTGCGTTTGCCGTGCTGCGCCAGCCAGCGCAATATCGCCCAGGCCAGTATAGTTAGCCGGCATAAGCGTCAGTTGGCGCAGTGCCTTACTGGCAATACTAAGTTTGTACAGTAAATAAGGCTGGGTTTTGTCGGGCCGCTGGCGCAGGTACAAGGCTGTGCCATCGGCCTGCCAGCTTAGCAGCGGTACATTATCCGCCGGACAGGGGTGTAAAACCTGCCGCTGTTCTGCAGCAGGCGGTACGGTAAGCTGCTGCAGTATTATCTGGCATTGGTCGTTGCTGTATTGCACAAAGGCAAACTGACTGCCATCCGGGCTCAACGCCGCGTTGCGGCTGTCTGCACTACTTGCGGTCAGGGCGACGTGCTGGTTGTCCGACAGGGTGTTGAGCCAGATCTGGTGCTTGCCGTTGCCGGCTGTGCGCTGATACAGCAACACCCTTGCCTGAAGGTTGCTACTAAGCTGACTTTCACGGCCATTAAAGCTGGTATGGGGCACAATGTCTCCCGCGACCAAAAGCGGCAATGCGCTGCGGTTGGTAAGCCAGAATGCGGCACAAAACAGCACTACCAGCAGGCCCGCTGTTAACCAAACGCGAGCTGTTAGCCAAACTGGAGCCGTTAGCCGGCCTGACGCACCCGCTATCGCCGGCGTAGCCGCGCCATCAGTAGCGGGCAAAATCAGCGTGTTAACCTCAGGGGCTAGTCGATAGCCCAGCTTGGGCAGGGTTTCGATATAGTTGGTGTCTGGGTCTAAACTGGCAAAGGCTTTACGCAGCATGGAAATGGCACGGTTAATGGCCCCGTCACTGACAATGCGGCCATGCCACACCGTCTGAATTAACTGATCCCGGCTTAGCGGTTGTTCCGCACTGGCCAGTAAACTTAACAATAGCTGGTATTGCCGCGGTTCAAGATAACGCTGCTGATCACCCAAGCGCAATTGCCGGCTGCGGCTATCAAAAATCAGCTCACCCAGTTGCCACTGGCCGGTGTTGTCAGATAACGCAGTATTATTCATTTTTGGTCCGGTAAGCTTTTCATCACAAAAACATCACTATTCCCGCCGCGGCGCGCCGGCACAAATTCCTTAAGCTGTAGCTTGCAGATATGTTAACAGGGAATTCATATGAAGATACACGTAATAACACAGACTTTAATTGCCGCGCTTTTAGTGGTGCTGCTTAACGGGTGTTTGTCATCTGGCGGCGGGAAAAAAACCAACCTCAGCGTAAACCAAGAACTCACCCTACTAGACGGCCGCAGTTATCTG
>JBFKFH010000155.1:0-7712 GCA_041618685.1 Rheinheimera sp. | reverse complement strand
TGTATCATCCGCTTATCGCCTGTGCTAAATCGTGTCCACTTAACCAGGCATTCTCTACCCGGCCACCGTTTAACCAGTCGCCACACAGCCTACTATCGACACAGCAGTTCAACACGGTTTTAATACGCTGCAAGAGTTGCTGCACAGGCATGTGCATTGAAGGCTGGCCAGTTGCCTTGCACACGCTGCGCCGGCCATGCCGGCACCAATGATTGCGATACTCACATCGCACTCCTATTTTCCGTAATGACAATACTACGCCATGCGGAGCATCGACGATCAATATAAGCTTATCATCGATGCTACTTGCCTCGTACTCTCGCACAGCACAGCAGATTAAGCTAAAGTCGGTGTAGACGACTGGGAGAAATACATGGCGATACAAACCGCAACTTTTGGCGCAGGCTGCTTTTGGTGTTTAGAAGCCGCCATGAACCAATTAAATGGGGTGATACAGGCGTTAAGCGGCTACATGGGAGGCAGTGCGGACAACGCCAACTATAAGCGGGTCTGTGACGGTGACACCGGGCATGCTGAAGTGGTACAGGTCGAGTTTGATGACAGCATCATAAGCTATCAACAGCTGTGCCTGATTTTTTTCAGTTTACATGACCCTACGCAACTTAACCGCCAGGGCAATGATGTCGGCACTCAGTATCGCTCGGCAATATTTTTTCACAATGCACAGCAGGAAGACACTGCGAGGCACGTCATCGCAGCACTTAGCGCAGAGCAGGTTTTTAGCAGCAAAATTGTTACTGCTGTCGGCCCCGCCACTGCGTTTTACGTCGCCGAAGAATATCATCAACGCTATTTTCTGCAGCACCCCGAACAAGGCTACTGCCAGTTTGTGGTCGCACCGAAAATGGCAAAATTCCGCCAGCACTATCAGGCATTGTTGAAATAATGAAGTATTACAGCTTGTGGCTATGGTTGTTAACAGCTCTGTGTTATCCGGCCTTTGCGCAGGATAAGGTGCAACTGCGGTTTTGTTATGAAGATAAGCAGTTACTGCCCTATTACACCGGCAACGGTGAGCAGGTCGCCGACCCTCCGGGCGTAACAATAGAGCATTTACAGGCAAGTATCGCCGGGCAAAAGCAGTTGGGTTTACAGTTGCAGCGCAAGCCCTGGCTTCGGTGTTTGCAGCTACTGGAGCAAAATAAAATCGATGCGCTGGTTGCCACGTACGCCGAATCACGGCGCAAATTTGCTGTGTATCCACTGAACCAGAATGACGAGCCGGATACCACAATGGCGTTAAGCCAACACGCTACCTGTCTGGTACAGCGCATCGGCGATGATGTATTAAAACGTGTTGCAAACGGCGTGGTAATTGCCAGGCCTTTGGGTTATGCCACTCCAGATTATCCGGCTGGCATATCAATATTGCCGGTGCGCTCCCAGCAGCAGGCCGTTAACTTAGTTAAACAGGGCCGGGTGGATGCCACCACGACCTTGTGTGAAGTGAATAAGCTACCACTGCCAATAAGTCCCGTTAGCGGGTTACAGGTGGTTTATCCACCACTGTATAGCACGACCGGATATTTGGTCTTTAGCCGGGCATTTTTTCATCAGCACCGGGACATTGCTACAACCCTCTGGCAGGCATTGCAGCAAAACAGGGATCCACAACGCTATTTTCACTACTTACAGCTGCATGAAAATAGCATTGCACCAGCAGATAAACCACGCTAAGCGCTATCTGCTGGTACCGGTTTATTGCAGCGAATAGCTTATGCTAATAGCAAAGTTAGTGCCGGCAGTACTGTAACTGTGACTGGTGTAGTAATCGCGGTCAAACACATTGTCTATTTTTGCCCGCAATGTTAATGCCGCGCTCAAGTCATAGCTTCCACCTATGCCCCACAACGTATGGCTTGGTGCCTGCGGCAAATCGCCTCCCGTGGTCCAGTCAATGCCCTGATACGTTTTACTTTGGTAGTCTGCGGTGACAAACACCGACCATGCATCAGCTTGATAGCTCCCCCGCCAGTTGACTGTATGCTCAGGCCGCCGCGCCAGCCTATCACCGGTACTGCGGTTTTCAGTATCAAGCCAGGTATAGGCGAAACTACTGATGAACTGTTGCCACTGACGCTGCAGGCTAAATTCAACACCTTTAATGCTGGCCAAACGGATATTTTCAGCCCGCTCCACCCCCTGGATCAGGTTAGTCACTTCACGGTCAAACCAGGCCAGTTCAGTCGTTAGCGTTGCATTGTGGTATGCGACAGCGACCTCATCTGAAACTGATTTTTCCGGTTGTAAATCAGGATTCGCATAACCTGGGTAGTACAAATCATTGAATGTCGGCGCTTTGAACGCAGTTCCCCGGCTTGCGCGGACTCGCCAGAGTGGTGTCAGCTGATAACCGGCTGCCAGCTGCCAGGTATTCTGCCCACCATATTGATTGATTACGTCGCGCCGCACTGCAGATTCTAACTGTAAGCCTGCATCGTCGTAATTTAAACCGGCAAACAAGCCACGGTTGATACGGCTGGTTTGCTCATAAGCGGTAGCGGATTTATCCACCTGCTCCTGATACCAGTTTACACCGGCCAGCACATGCCAGGCGGCAGCAATAGTGCTGGCGGCCTGATAGCTGAATTCCTCGCGTACCGTGACAAAAGGGCTTCGCGTTCCTGCACCAAACGTGGTTTCACTATCGAGATTGCTGCTCAACAGAGCCTGATGCTGCCATTGTCCCAGATGATGCTGCCAGCCCAATACATAAGCGCGGTTTAATGTATCTGCTTCATCCTGCGGACCCCATTCCGAGTCGAACTGATAGAAGCCGGAATTGACATCGGCCTGGGCTGACCATAACCCAATAGCCGTCTGATAATCGGTGGCCAGTTTGACAAACTTCTGATTGTAGCCGTCGTTGTCAGCATCTAAATCTTGTCGTACATTGAAGCCGTCAGCGCGGCTTGCACCAGCAGTTGCGCGCAGTGACAAGCTATCTGCCGTATGGCTAATGCTGATATCCGTGCCGGCCTGGCCATAACTCCCCACGCTGGCATTAAGCGCTACGGCTGCCGTGCTGCGTCGGGTAGTAATAGCAATAACACCGGCCAGGGCGTCAGAGCCATACCAGGCGGCACGGGGCCCCCGTACTATTTCTATGCGCTCAATCAACTCCAGTGGCAGCAGAGCAAGTGATTTATATCCCAGGGTAGCTGAGCCGGTGCGAACGCCATCCACCAACACCAACGTATGACCGGTATTGCCGCCTCGTACATAGACGCCGCTGGTTTGACCACGACCACCATCGCGGGCAATATTAACACCCGGCAACTGTGCGAGTAACGCGGGTAAATCTGTTGCCTGGCGCGCAACGATATCGTCCCGCTGCAGCACCGTGATGCTGGCGAGCACATCTTGCGATGCCACGGCAGTGCGGTTCGCGTAAATACTGATATGTTCTATGGCGTGCTGTTGATCGGTTTCAGTTGCTGCGGTTACACAGCACGACGCGACCAGAGTGGCCGCAAAAGCAGGTTTAAACATGTAAGCTCCAAAAACGTGCCCGCCGCACATTTAATAAGTTAAGGGATCTTTCTGGCCGGTCTCCGGACTGACAACCTGCTTGCGCCCGTACTCGCCTTCCCATCTTGCGACAGTGGCATTGAATACAGTTCAGTTGTTTACCGTTGCGGGGGCAGTTCTGGATTTACACCAGATTCCCGTTTACCTGCAGTAGCCTGCAGCACCAGAAAAAGCGGCTCCTTATTGGAGCCGCGTGCAGTGTAACGTGCGAAGTGAAAAAGTCAATAGCCATCTGGATAGCTAAATCACATGTATGGCTGATTTAATCTCGAAAATTAGTAAATTGAAACGCTTGTTCAAGTTCAGCGCCCCGCACCAGTGCCATGGCTTCTTGCAAGTCATCGCGTTTTTTTCCGGTAACCCGTACCTGGTCGCCCTGGATAGCCGCTTGCACTTTCAGCTTGTTATCCTTGATCAACTTCACCAGCTTTTTTGCCATATCCTGCTCAATGCCCTGCAGCAGGCTAAGGTTCTGGCTGTAGGTTTTACCGGAATGCACAACATCCGCCTCTTTAAACGACCGCACGTCCAAACCGCGCTTTACCGCTTTAGCCAGAAATATCTCCAGCATTTGCTGCAGCTGAAACTCCGCCTCGGCCTGCATTGTAATCACTTTATCTTTTAAACTAAATTCTGCTTTGACACCGCGAAAATCAAAACGTGTGTCCAGTTCACGGTTGGCATTTTCTACCGCGTTCAGCACTTCTTGCTGCTCGACTTCTGAAACAATATCGAATGAAGGCATTAAAAATCTCCTTAGCATAAGCCATTCTGTCTGCTGGTGATTATAACCAGAAAACTGTTACAATCCGAGCGCCATATGTGTTGGGGGTGTGTGTGCCACAAAGTTTTTATCGCGGGTTGTGTTTTTTGTGCTTTTTGCTGGCGACAGCAGGGTTTCTGGCGGAGCTTAGCGGCCACAGAATAGCCGGAGGCTTTGCCCACATTGATAAGGTGGCGCATTTTGGCATTTTTGCAGTATTAGCTGCATTAATGTGGAAAGGCTTTAAGTTTAGCCCGCTTACTGCTTTTTTATTATTGGGCACCTATGGCGGGGCCATAGAACTGATGCAGCACTATTTTACCCGCCGCCACGGTGATTGGTTTGACTTGCTGGCTGATGTCAGCGGCGTGGTGAGTTTTTATCTGGTTCGCTTTTTGTGGCACAAAATACGCCCGCGCCGCCAGCGCTAAGCTGGACCATCGTCGGCCAGGGTGCCATTGGCCTGCTCGCGGCCAGCCGGTTAAGCCTGGCTGGATATTCGGTATCGCTATGGCTGAAACAACCACAGGCTTGCACTATCAGCTTCGGTCAACATAGTCTGAGTTTCCTGCCGGCTGCTGCGCCATTACGCGCGGTAGTGTTGCCGGTAAAAGCCTATGACGTACAACAAGCTGTACAATCGCTTTTACCTGCATTGGCTGCTGACGCCCAGTTAGTGCTGAGCCACAATGGCATGGGCACAATAGAGAACGTATTACCCCTGCTGGGCCCCGGCCACGGCTTATGGTTTTTAACAACAACCCATGCTGCGCTGAAACAAGCTGCAAGCCTGGTGCACACCGGTGAGGGGCACAGCGTATTAGCACCGTTAAATGCCGCTGCGCAGCAGCAATTCTCGGCTGTACAGCAAGCCATGAATAGTGCGCTGGGGCCCGTCAGAATTACCGATGACATAACACCATTCTTATGGCAAAAACTGGCAATCAATGCGGTGATTAATCCGTTAACTGCAGTACACAACTGCCGCAATGGCGCACTGGCCGAAGCACAATTTCAGCACACCATTGCGATGATATTACAAGAGGTTTGCCAGTTAGCTAACCTGGCTGGAATCGCACTGGACTACGCGGCTACGCTTACGTCAGTGCAGCAGGTTATACAGGCTACCGCCGAAAACTACTCTTCAATGCAGCAGGATGTTTTACATCAACGCCGCACAGAAATAGCAGCCATTAACGGCTTTGTCGTGCAGCAGGCTGCCCGTTTTCAGTTACCTGTCCCCTATAACAGTCAGCTGCTACAACAAGTGCAGCAGCTGCAGCGTGCTTATGGCCGGTAAACCGACACATTAGTAAACCCCTGCTCGTGCAGCACGACCGCCTGTAACCGGCTCATCACGCCCCGCTCGCAATAACAATAGTAATGCTTGCTCTGGTCCAGTTGTGAAAACTGTGAAGCTAAACGGAAAAACGGTAACTCGACTACCTGATGCCCTGCGACGCTCAATGGCTTGATCTCAGTTTCTTCGGGACTGCGAATATCCAGTACTATTGCATCTGAAGGTAATTGCGCCAGCTCGCTGACAATATGTGCCTGCTGATCAGCCTGATAATCAACCGTCCGGATATCCAGTACCTTTGCCGTCTGTACCGCATGCTCCAATACCGCAAAATCAAAGTTTTGCTCGCTTGCCAGCACCTCCTCCAGCACAGCATTTACCGTCGGTTTTTTTGAAATAACGCCACAGTACTCCGGCATGCTTTTGGCAATCTCTTCAGCGCCAATTTTACGCGCCATGTCGATAATTTCCTGCTTGTCCTGATAAATCAGTGGCCGTAGGATCAACGTTTCGGTAACCCGGTCAATCACATTCAAATTGGTAATCGTCTGACTGGACACCTGGCCAATACTTTCGCCTGTGACAATAGCCTTAATACCCAGGCTCTCTGCCACACTGCTGGCCGCACGCATCATCATTCGCTTGAGGACTACACCCATTAAGCCGTTTTCGATATGCTCGAGGATCTGATCCACCACCGGCGCAAAATTCACGCTGACAAATTTCACCTTGTGCGACAGGCTGTATTTTTGCCAGATAAGATGAGCCATTTCCCGCACGCCTGCTTCATGCGCCGCGCCACCGAGGTTAAAAAACAAATAATGGGTGCGTAAGCCTTTACGGATCATCAGATAACTGGCTACTGCCGAGTCATAGCCACCGGAAATCAGTGACAGCACATCCGACTGAGAAGGTAACGGGAATCCTCCCATACCCTGATGTTGCCGGCGCACCATGATCAACTGATCTTTTCTTACTTCCAGCGCCACAACGACATCAGGTTTCTTCAGCTGCACCCGCGCTGATGCAACTAACTGATTTAATCCGCCACCGACATAACGTTCAGCTTCAATGGAGGAAAAATCATGCTGGCCGGCGCGACGCACCCGTACACAAAATGATTTGTTTTCCAGCTGGCTGGCGTATACCGCCGCAACCTGCTCGTAAATGTCATGTAGTGAACTGAAACTGCTCGATTGCATTTCTGAAAAATGCACGATGCCGGGAATACAACTTAAGCGTTCGATAAGCTGCTGATGAACTGCAACATCCTCGTTGAAACAACGAATAGTCAGGTGGTCGTAGTTATTATTGACTTCGATATTGCTGTCAGTTCGCAGCAAAATAGTCTTGATATTACGCTCGAGCAATAAGGTTTGACGCTTGCGCACCGATTTACTTTTTATGGCAATTTCGGGGTGCAGCTTAATAATAAATTCAATCATCTGACGACAGCACAGTTAGCTAAAAAAAAGTGGCGCAGAGTATAGCGGATCTCCGGCTAAAGACCTAATCTGCACCGCTTGCTTAGCATAAATAGCGCGATAATTACTGGCCTGGTCCCTCCAGGCTAATTGGCTCAGACTCTTTCGCCTTGCCCTGCATAATAGCAATTTCAACCCGGCGATTACGCCGCCTGTTCAGGTCGGTATCGTTTGGTACTAAGGGTTTAGTATCGGCATGCCCAACCACGACTAACCGCGTACGGTCAAAACCACTGGCTTTAACCATTTCAGTGGCTACCGACACGGCCCGTTTCGCGGATAAATCCCAGTTGTTACTGTGCAATTCATCCGACACCTGAATATCATCGGTGTGGCCGGTGACGGTAATTTCACCAGGCACATCATTGAGTAAGGTACCCACCCGCTGAATAATGGGCTTAAAGCGGGGCTGTAAAAATGAAGAGCCGGATGCAAAAGCGCCGTTTTCACGGATACGGATTATAATTTGCTGTCCCAGCGACTCCAGCTCTATTGCGCCATCAATGATCTGTTGTTCCAGTTGCTCCGCCAGTTTTTTAACTTTTTCATTGGTTTGCTCCTGCAACGCTTCGGCTTCGGCCGCGGCTGAAGCCGACTCACCATCCATAAATTC
>JBFKFH010000154.1:0-7717 GCA_041618685.1 Rheinheimera sp. | reverse complement strand
GTGGTTATAAAGAGGAGCCCTAGGGCAGATCTAAATAAACACTTTCACAATCAATTTGGTTGCGGGAGCCGGATTTGAACCGACGACCTTCGGGTTATGAGCCCGACGAGCTACCAGGCTGCTCCATCCCGCGTCCGTCATTGCGGGGCGCATCTTAGTGTTTTTACTAAGTCCATGCAAGCACTTACTGGCTTTTATTTTTGGCTTTGCATCTAACTGCCGCTTTATTAAGCAAAGCGCTGTTTTAAGCTGCAATTTAACTTGTCAGCAAAAACTCAACCGGTTAAATGCCAGCTTCTGCTATACTAGCGGCCATTTTTGATGAGGGTTTGGGTAGCATGCTGGAATTCTGGGCGTTAACGTCTAAAGGCGTAGAAGAACTGTTGGCAGATGAAGTACGTCAACATGGTGGTGAAGTAATAAAAGTAACCATGGGCGTGGTGCGCTTTAACGCCGATTTACGCACTGGCTATCAGCTATGTTTGTGGTCACGGCTGGCTACCCGCATTCTGCGTTTAATTCAGTCAGAAGCAGTTACTGCCGAAAGCGATATATACCAAATTGCCAGTAAGATAGATTGGCCACAACAAATGTCATTGCGCAACAGCCTGGCGGTAGACTGTGTCGGTAAACACCCGAAAATTGACAATACCCAGTTTGGCGCCATCCGGTTAAAGGATGCCATTGTCGATCAGTTCCGCGAAGAAACCGGCAGCAGGCCCGATGTAGATCGTATGGACCCAGATGTACGTTTCCAGGTGCGGCTGGATAAAAACCACTTTCACTTTTTACAGGATTTCTCTGGCCCGTCACTGCATCAGCGTGGTTATCGCAGCGGGCAGGGCGAGGCACCATTAAAAGAACACTTAGCCGCGGCCTTGCTAAAACGCTCGGGCTGGCAGGTCGATAAACCGTTATTTGACCCGTTCTGCGGCAGCGGCACTATTGTTATTGAAGCGGCATTAATTGCTTTAAATAAAGCGCCGGGCCTAACGCGGGAAAAGTTTGCCTTTGCCGGCTGGCCTGGTCATCGCGACGCGGTATGGCAACAGTTAAAACAGGAAGCGAAAACCGCAGAGCGCAGTTTGCCAGCACAGGTACAGTTTTTTGGTACCGACACGGATGAGCGCAGCCTGGCTAAAGCCAAGCAAAATGCAGCTCGCGCCGGTGTTGGCGCTTTAGTACAATTTGATTATGCCGACGCCACTGCGTTAAAAGCGGCCGTGTGCAGCGACGCCGGCTTTATTGTCACTAACCCGCCTTATGGTGAGCGCTTAGGCGATTTACCTTCGCTTATTCCGTTGTACAGTAAGTTTTCGCTGGCATTAAAACAGCATTATCAAGGCTGGCGGTTAGCCATTATTACCTCAAATGCCGATTTACTGCGGGCACTGCGGTTATCGAAAAGTAAAAGCTATAAATTTACTAACGGCCCGCTGGATTGCGACTTTACGCTGTTCGATTTGACCGAAAAGCAGGTTGCGGTTAGTTCAGATGCACCATCATTGTTTTATAGCGAAAGCAGCTCGTTTGGCAACCGTTTAGCAAAAAACCTGAAACAACTGCAAAAATGGGCGAAGAAAGAGGGGTTAAGCTGCTATCGACTATATGATGCTGATATTCCGGAATATAACGTTGCAGTTGACTGGTACGACGGTGAAGTAGTGGTACATGAATACGCTGCACCGGCTACGGTAGATGAGCAGGTGTCGCAAAAACGTTTATTTGATGTGGTCAACCAGGTACCGCAGGTGCTGGGCATCAGTTCAGAAAAAATGGTGTTAAAGGTACGTGAGAAGCAAAAGGGTAGCTCACAGTATCAGGCGATGGCAAAAGCTGGCCAGTACAAAGAAGTAACTGAATACGGCGCCAAGTTTCTGGTGAATCTGCGTGATTATCTTGATACCGGGCTGTTCCTTGATCACCGGCTAACCCGCCGTATGATCCAGCAGCAAGCCAAGGGTAAAACGGTATTAAACCTGTTCGCTTACACGGGTAGTGCGTCGGTGCATGCTGCAATTGGCGGTGCAAAATCGGTTACAACGGTAGATATGTCGAACACCTATCTGGACTGGGCAAAACGCAATTTCACCATTAATGGACTTACTGGTCAGCAATATCAGTTTGAGCAAGCCGACTGCCTGCAATGGCTAAGCCGTTGCCGTACTCAGTTTGATTTAATCTTTGTCGACCCGCCGACATTTTCCAACTCAAAGCGGATGCAAGACAGCTGGGATGTGCAGCGTGATCACGTTGGCTTGCTGAATATGCTAACGGCGCGTTTAACGCCGGGCGGCAAAGTTATTTTCTCAAACAATAAACGCCGCTTTAAAATAGACACTCAGGCGTTGCAAGAGGCGGGTTGGCAGATAAAAGACATTTCGGCGGCAACGTTGCCGGAAGATTATAAACGTAACCCGAATATTCATGTCTGTTTTGAGCTTACACGCTGAGCATGCAACCGGAAGTAATTTTATACAGCACCTGGGGTTGTCATTTGTGCGAGCATGCTGAGCAGTTATTGCAGCAGGCTAACATGGCCGGCCAGTTTCGGGTGGTTGATATAGTTGATGATGAAGCAGCCTTTGCGCGCTACCGTGTGTCGATCCCGGTAGTGTGTGTGGGCAACAAAGAATTGTACTGGCCGTTTGATGCAATACAACTTGCAACTTGGCTTAAGGAAGTAAGGTAGTGGAATTATTACGTTTTCAGCAGGCATGCCTAGCTTTTGGTACCCATCCAATTTTAGATCATGTTGATTTTAGCTTGTTCTCAGGTGAGCGCGTGTGTTTGGTTGGCCGCAATGGCGCTGGCAAATCATCATTTTTAAAATTGCTGACCGGTCAGCAGAATCTGGATGATGGTCAGATTGTGATCAATACCGGTGTTGTGCTAAGTCGCTTAGAGCAAGACCCGCCAGCGAAAATGGATGTTAAAATTGCTGATTTTATCCGTGAGGGCGCAGGTGACTTAGCCCAGAAGCTACAGCAATTTTACACCCTGTCGGAGAATTTAGATGGTGCGTCAGACACGGATTATCGTTTGTTTGAACAACTGCAAAGCGAAATGGATACCCGCGATGGTTGGGGGTTAGAGTCCCGTGTTGCCGATTTATGTCAGCAGTTTGATATGGATGGTAACGCCAGCTTAGCCACGCTGTCCGGAGGGTGGCTGCGCAAAGCGGCTCTGGCAAGGGCATTAATTGCTAAGCCCGACATACTGCTGCTTGATGAACCTACCAACCACCTGGATGTAGCCGCCATTCAATGGCTCGAACAGTTTTTACTGAATTTTTCCGGCGCCATTATTTTTATTTCGCATGACCGTGCTTTTATCCGCGCGCTGGCCAGCCGTATTATTGATTTAGACCGCGGCCAACTGACATCACATCCGGGTAATTATCAGCAGTATCTTGAGCGGAAGCAGAAAATGCTCGAAGACGAACAGCAGCATAATGCGCTGTTTGATAAAAAGTTGGCTGAAGAAGAAGTCTGGATCCGCCAGGGTATTAAAGCCCGCCGCACCCGCAACGAAGGCCGGGTTCGTGCGCTAAAAGATTTACGTCGCGAGCGGGCCGAGCGGGTAGAAACCTTAGGTAAGGTTGATTTTAATATTGAACAGGCGGATCGCTCTGGCAAGCTGGTATTTGAAACCAAAGGCATCAGTTGCAGTTTTAATGGGAAAGCTATTATCGACAAACTGGATCTGCTGGTTATGCGTGGCGATCGCATCGCGTTGGTTGGTCCGAACGGTGTCGGTAAATCGACGTTAATTAAATTGCTGCTGGGTGATTATAAACATGACAGCGGCGAGATAAAACGCGGTACGAATATCGAAGTAGCTTATTTTGATCAGCACCGGATGGCATTAGATTTACAGGCTACAGTGCAGGATAACGTCGCCGAGGGCAAACAGGAGATTACCCAAAATGGTAAAACTCGACATGTCCTCAGTTATCTGCAGGACTTCCTGTTTCCACCTGCCCGTGCCCGCACACCGGTCAAAGCCTTATCTGGTGGAGAGAAAAACCGTTTATTGTTAGCCAAACTGTTTGCCCGGCCTAGTAATTTACTGATACTCGATGAGCCAACCAATGACCTTGATGTGGAAACACTAGAGCTATTGGAGGATATTCTGCAGCAATATCAGGGGACAGTGTTATTAGTTAGCCATGACCGAGAATTTGTAAATAATACCGTGACCAGCGCCTTACTGTTCGCCGGCAAGGGGCGTATCGTTGAAATAGCCGGCGGTTATGATGACGTGATTGCCTATCAACAACGCACTGCAGCTGTTGCTACCTCAACACAAAAAGAGACAAAGACAACACAAAGCATTACAGAAGAAACGCCGGTTCAGGCTTCTGTTAGTAGCGCTAAGAAGTTATCATACAAAGAAAAACGTGAATTAGAGCAGTTGCCGGCACAGATTGAACAGCTTGAAGCGAAGCTAGAAGCCCTGCAGGCAACAGTGAATGATGCTGAATTTTTCAAGCAAAGTGCCGAGCAAACTCAGAGTACGTTGAACCAATTACAACAGACCGAGTCGAAGCTGGCGCAAACATACGCGCGCTGGGAAGAATTAGACGCATAAGAATTGTAGTAAATTTAGGGGCCCCGAATGAAGTTATCACCCATCAGCCTGGCGATATTGCCGCTGTTAAGTCTGTGTTCCGTGCAAGCGGCAGTATACAATGTTGTTGAAATAGGTAACGTACCCGAGCTGAAGTCAACGTATGCCTCGGCGATTAATGATGCAGGCGATACTGTATTTAACGGTGCTGTTAAAGTTGTGCAGACCAATGCCACCAATACCGCTGCTTTTCCGGTCTTTCAGTATTTCAACTTCCCGTGGCGTCTGGATGCCATTGATTTTGAAGATGAAAATGTACAGGCTTTGTTTACAGATGAACAATTAGCCGACGTAACAAGTGGTAATTTAGACGCGGGTATCCTCGATATACTGCTGTTTAGAAATCCGGCAAATCAACCAATCGGCGACGCAATTAGTTATGTCCTCCGGGGCTCTGCTGAACCGCAGAATATTCCACTGCGCGACACTGCTTTAACCCGTGGTAACAGTGAATATTTATACGATATTAACAACGCCGGTGTAGCGGTTGGTGCCGCAGGGGCCACCTTTAGCCTGCAAAGTTTTACGCCGGCGGCGACTGAAGCTGAGCCGGAACCGGAAGCACTGGATTTGTGGATGCCAGAGGCGGTATATCAAGCCGGTATAGTGTTACAAGATAACGAAGTGACGGTGTTAAACGCGCCATATCAGGAGTTCGGCGGCGGTTTTAGCGTTGCAAATGCGATAAGTAACACTGGTGTTATTGCAGGTTATGGCAGTGTAGGTATGCTTGAGGCGACGCAGCAAAGCCTGATCACCGGCTGTAACGGTGAGGCGTCACCGCAGATGTGGTGTTACTACAACAGCACAACGGCAACAACATCCCGTATTAGTCGTTTTAACCAACGCGCCATGCTGTGGCAACTGCAACCGGATGGTAGTGTCAGTGAGCCGGAAATACTGGGTTATCTGGGTGAGAAGAATTCAGGCCAGCCGTACACTGATGCTGCGATTGCAATAAATTACGAAACTTATAATCAGGCGACTGCGGTAAATAGCAAGGGCATTGCGGTTGGCCACAGTATGTACAGCGATTCAGATCGTAAAGTGCGATATCAGGCTGGTGTTGCAGAAGCGGCCTACCGCCAGGTACATGCCAGTTTATTTGTTGATGGCCAGGTATTACCGATGGTAGATCCGGCAGAATGGTTCTTCTTTAGTAATGATGTTAACTTTCAGATTGCCAGCAGTGCGGTCGATATCAATGAAAATGACATCGTTGTAGGTTATGCCAATAAAGTCATCAACGGCGGTTTACGCCGGAAAATGTTTTATTATGACTACAACTCCGGCGAGACTACTTTTTTAACCGGTTTCTTTACCAGCTCCAGCACCTGGCCAAATGCTATCAATGACAGCAACCAAATTGTGGGCCGGGGTGAAGTTATTATTGGTGGTACGACAACCCGGCGTAGCCATGGTTTTATCTACGACATTAATACTGATACCTTTAAAGACTTAAACACCCTGGTAAGTTGTAACTCGCCATACACCATCGTAGAAGCTAAAGATATCAACAACAATGGTGTTATTGTTGCCACCGCTGTGATGAACAAAGAACGGCGTGACTCCACAGGCGAAGTTGTGGTGGATGCACAAGGTAATCCAGAGACAGAATCAGTAACGGTAGCTGTTAAATTGCAACCTGTACCCAATGGTGAACCTGACGATTGTTCAACTGAACAAACTGATTATTCCCGCCAAGGTGGAAGTTCAGGTTTTGGTAGCCTGTTGCTGGGTGGTATCCTGCTATGGTGGCGTCGTCGCCAGAGCTAAAACTTAAAAAGCTGCCTCGGCAGCTTTTTTTAGGCCAGTAGGTTTATGACAGTGCATTGCTATAAAAAAGCCGGTTATTAGCATAATTAGATATAAATAAATTTGTCACTAAATATTAAACGGCATCAGCCCGTTAGCTGTTGTCAAGTGATTAATCTGCTAATGGCAGATTGAACCTTTTTGTCGGCTCGACTATCAATAAACAGTGGCTGCTAACTTTGTTGCAGTTACTTTTATCAAATACAGTTGAGGAAGACTGCCGTATGAAAAGACAAAAACGTGATCGTCTGGAACGTGCTCATGCTCAAGGTTATCGTGCCGGTGTTACCGGACGGTCAAAAGAAATCTGCCCTTATCAAAGTTTAGATACGCGCTCACAATGGTTAGGAGGCTGGCGCGAGGCCATCGAAGATCGCAGTGGTGGGTTGTTTAATAAAGGTCCGTAATTTCCCTTAACAGTAGAAGGATCAAAAAAGCCCCGTAAAATTACTTCTGCGGGGCTTTTTGCATTCTGTGTTTAGTTATTTTAAAAGCTGGACGTATCCTGAAATAAACCAACTTTCAGGTCTGTTGCGGCGTAAATATCCCGGCCGTCAACACTGACTACGCCATCACCAATACCCATAAATAACTTACGTTTAATTACCCGTTTCATATTGATTGTATAGGTAACTTTTTTGGCGGTAGGCAGGATCTGCCCGGTGAACTTTACTTCGCCCACCCCCAGTGCACGGCCTTTACCCGGGCCACCAGACCAGCCTAGGAAAAAGCCGACAAGCTGCCACATCGCATCCAGACCTAAACAACCTGGCATAACCGGATCACCCTTGAAGTGACAGGCGAAAAACCAGAGATCCGGCGTGATATCTAGTTCAGCAATAATTTGTCCTTTACCATACAGGCCGCCTTCTTCTGATATATGTACAATACGGTCCATCATCAGCATACCGTCAGACGGTAACTGGCTGTTGCCTTCGCCAAATAAGGTGCCGTTACCGCACGCGATCAAATCTTCTTTTGAAAAGCTATTCTTAGTCATGTATGTTTAATCCAGTGAAAATGCCGGGCCACTTTAGCGAACACTTGTACGCTAAACAAGTCCGATTTGTATTAAAGCCAATTTTTACGTATCGCCAGTCAGTAGGGCAAGCGTATGACAGTGTTATTGCCAAAGAGTGACAGCATGACAAATTCAACCGGAAAAGCGCTGACTAATGCTCAAAAGCAGCAGCGTTATCGCGATCGGCAAAAACAAACAGGTAAAAAAGAACTGCGCGGCTACCTAACACCAGAGGCGTTAAGCTGCTAT
>JBFKFH010000153.1:0-7801 GCA_041618685.1 Rheinheimera sp. | reverse complement strand
CCCAATTCGCATTCAATTCAGCACTTAAATTGGCCTCATTCACTTCCAGCTTACTAATGCCTTTAAGTGTTGCCTGATAAGCAATTAATGTATAGCCAAAACCCATACCCAGGTTGCGTAATACTGTTGAGTCGGTTAAATCACGTTGCCAGCGCGATACTGGAAGTTTAGCTGACAGATGGTTAAACAGTGCGTTAGCAATGCCCAGATTACCTTCAGAATTTTCGAAGTCGATTGGGTTTACTTTGTGCGGCATCGTTGAGGAGCCAATTTCGCCAGCGATAGTGCGTTGTTTAAAGTGTCCCAGAGCAATATAGCCCCAAACATCGCGGTCAAAATCTAACAAAATGGTATTAAAACGTGCTATTGCATCAAACAGTTCAGCAATATAGTCATGGGGTTCAATCTGAGTGGTAAAGGCGTTCCAGCTTAAGCCTAAGCCCGTGACAAACTGCTCGGATAGCTGATGCCAGTCCAGTTCAGGATATGCCGACAAATGTGCGTTATAGTTGCCTACCGCACCGTTGAATTTACCTAGAATCTCCACATTGGCAATGTGATCGCGCTGACGTTTTAATCGCATGTACACGTTTGCCATTTCTTTTCCCATCGTGGTAGGAGAGGCTGGCTGACCGTGTGTACGAGCCATCATCGGAATTTGCTTGTGTACGTTGGCCAGCTGTTTAATGGCATCTAACAAGGCATCGCATTGCGGCAATAGTACCTTTTCTCTGGCTTCACTTAACATAAGACCATGTGACAGGTTGTTAATATCTTCTGAGGTACAGGCAAAATGGATAAACTCGCTAATGGCTGCCAATTCCGGAGTGTTAGCCACTTTTTCTTTCAGCAGATATTCGACAGCTTTGACATCATGGTTGGTGGTACGCTCAATCTCTTTTACCCGTTCAGCATCCGCTAAACTGAAATTGTCGACAATTTCATTAAGTATACGATTTGCATCTGTTGATAATGCCGGCACTTCGGCAATGCCGGCTGTGGCGGCTAATTGCTGCAGCCAACGTACTTCTACCGTTACCCGATACTTAATTAAGCCAAATTCACTGAAATAGTTGCGTAGTTCTGCTGTTTTGCTGCCATAACGCCCGTCAACGGGAGAAATAGCGGTAAGGGCGTTCAGTTGCATACAGGCTCCTATAAGCTTGCTGTGGGCAGTTGGGCAAGCATCTGTTTTGCCTGCGCCACCAGCTTGCGACGTTTAAAAATAAAATTAAGGCGACTGCCGCCAGCCTGGCGCCATAACACGGCAGAACGGACAGCGGCTAATAACAGGGCGCGTACTTTATGCTGTACGGCGGGTTGTTTAAGCAAATCAGGTTGACCGTAAATTTGAATACGGCCACCTAAACTACTAATGCAGTCAGAATAGATATCAGCAAGATTGGCCAACATATTGTCATCTGTTATCTCGAAGTGTTGCAGCTGACGTTCAAGATGTTGCAGCTTATCAGCAAGTTTTTTCAGATTGGCCGGTGTTTTGCTCAATCGGCGCTCTACGGCCAGCACACCAACTATATATCGGGTTAGCTCGACATCTTTTTGCGGTTTGTCACCCATTTGATCAAGTATCAGTTGCAGTCCGGTTTGCAAATTAGATGGATTGCCACCATATATTTGCAATGGATCGTCAGCATTGAGTATGGCAACACTGTTTAACATCACGGATAACGTTGCCTTATCCTGCGCGGTACTGCGTGCTACTTGTTGCACCAGCTTTAATGCCTGACACAGACCGGCTAGCGCCATGATTTGAGTTGAAAGAGAATAAGACATATCAGTTCAGCGCCGCATCAATAATTCCACCACCCAGGCAGACTTCATCAAGATAAAAAACGGCTGACTGGCCAGGGGTTACTGCTTTTTGTGCAGTATCAAACATGACCCGCACAGTTCCGTCTGCTTGCGGTGTTAGCAGGCAGGGGATATCTGTCTGCCGGTAACGGGTTTTGACGGTACAACGTAAACTCTGCTCTGGGCCTTTACGGTCGGTCCAATGCAGCTGGCTGGCCAATAAACCAACAGATAGTAAGCTGGGGTGATCATGGCCCTGCGCAACGATAAGTTGATTCGTATCCAGGTTTTTACCGACAACATACCAAGGGTCGTCCCCGCCATCACGCAAACCGCCAATACCCAGGCCTTTGCGCTGGCCAAGCGTGTGATACATCAGGCCTTCATGCCGGCCAATAATATCGCCGTCGACGCTGACAATATCACCAGGCTGCGCTGGCAAATACTGCTGCAAAAAGTCTTTAAATTTGCGCTCGCCGATAAAACAAATTCCGGTGCTGTCTTTTTTGTCGTGCGTGACTAAGCCCTGTTGCTCCGCAATTGCTCTGACTGCGGGTTTTTCCAGCTCACCAACCGGGAACAGGGTTTGCGCGATATGTTCTTCACCAATAGTGTAAAGAAAATAACTCTGGTCTTTATTGCTATCAAGCCCGCGCAGCAATTGCCAATGACCGTTTACTTGGCGTCGCTGTACGTAGTGGCCGGTTGCAATATAATCTGCGTTTAGTGCTTCGGCGGCAAACTCTAAAAAGGCTTTAAACTTAATTTCCTTGTTGCACATAATGTCCGGATTCGGCGTGCGGCCCGCTTTATACTCGGCCAGAAAGTACTCGAAAACGTTATCCCAGTATTCTGCGGCAAAATTTACTTTGTGCAATACGATGCCAAGCTTGTCGCAAACTGCCTGAGCATCACGCATATCTTCGGCAG
This sequence comes from Rheinheimera sp., assembly GCA_041618685.1. Lineage (GTDB taxonomy): Bacteria > Pseudomonadota > Gammaproteobacteria > Enterobacterales > Alteromonadaceae > Alishewanella. Next base: position 5,059 of record JBFKFH010000153.1, on the reverse strand, counting down.
CTGCGCAGTATTCGTCATTGTCATCTTCTTCCCAGTTTTTCATAAACAGGCCTTCAACCTGATATCCCTGTTGCAATAACAGGTAGGCTGACACAGAAGAATCTACACCGCCGGACATACCGACGATCACTTTCTTACGAGTATTGGCAGACAGATTATCTGGCATAGCACCGCACTTTTTAATACCGGAAAAAACAAGGCGCGGATTATACATCAATTTTACCGCTTGCGCATGCTATCGCGTTGGCTGGATCAGCTCCAATGGCAGGCGCACACCTTGCTGATATAAACTAATTGCATCACTAACTAACCGGCTGCGCAGCGGCAGTGCTGCTTTGCTGAGTTCTGTTGCGCGGTACCAGTGTAATGCAAGAATATCGTTATCATGCGGATGATAGGAGCTTGGCAGAGCCGTCGGCTCAAATACTATGTTCAGCCTGACATAGCGATGGCCGTTTGTGGCGTGTAACTGAGAAATGCCAAGCCAGGCCGTAGGCTCAAGCTGTAGTCCGGTTTCTTCGAGTAATTCACGTTTTACTGCACTAATAATGTCTTCATCCTGCTCAACATGACCCGCAGGCTGATTAAGCACTCTTTTGCCACTTTGTTTGTCACGTTCTTCCACCAGCAGAAACTTGTGCTCAAAATGCACTATGGCGGCAACGGTAAGGTGTAACTTTTCTCGGCTCATGGCTGACAATATCCTGTTAAAGCGTAACTACTTTATGCTGACCGGGCGCCAAATCGGCCAATGACCATTCCCCAATTTGCACCCGAATTAAGCGTAAGGTTGGAAAGCCTGCTGCGGCAGTCATTCGCCTTACCTGGCGGTTACGGCCTTCATAAATAGTTAGACTTATCCAGCTGGTAGGAATATTCGCCCGCTGGCGAATAGGGGGGTGACGTGGCCATACTTCTGGTGAGCTTAGGCGCTTTGCAATAGCTGGAAGTGTAAGGCCATCGTTTAGCTGCACACCGCTGCACAGTTTGGCTAAGGCTTCTTCACTAATATCACCCTCAAGTTGCACCCAGTATGTTTTTGCCATCTTGTGTTTAGGATCAGTGATACGGTGTTGAGTCTGACCACAGTTAGTCAGCAGCAGCAACCCTTCGCTGTCTCTGTCTAACCGGCCGGCTGCATACACATCTGGCAGAGTTATAAAATCTGCCAGTGTCGCCCGTGGTGGAGTGGTGTTGTCCGTAAACTGACAGAGCACGTCAAAAGGTTTGTTGAATAACACCAGCACTGGATGCTCGACCTTGGTCGAATTGTGCTTTTTTGCAAATGGGCTATTTTGCTGATTCTGTTTGAATCGTGCCGGTTTCACAGGTTTTTTCGCTTTAGAATGCATAAGTTATTGCTTCTTCGAATCGGTTGTCAGCAGCACGTAATAGCGTTACAAAAACGTGATTTGCAGCAAATAGGACCAGTGTCCTGGCTTGGGTTGTTGCCTATTTTATTGAATGTCATGCTGCTATACTACCGCCGCTTTGCAACAAATGCGTTTAAAACATCAACATTGCCCGGATGAAGGTGCGAACTGGCTGGAAAAGTCAGTTGATCGCAAACACATTACAGGAACTAACATGTCAAAAGAAATTGCAAAAATTATTTACACCGAAACGGATGAAGCGCCAGCATTGGCGACGTATTCGTTATTACCTATTGTGCAGGCATTCTCCGCTGCCGCCGGTGTCGCGGTTGAAACTCGTGATATTTCTCTTTCCGGCCGTATCATCGCCAACTTCCCGGAATTTCTGCAACCTGAACAACGTATTGCCGATGCATTGGCAGAGCTTGGTGAACTGGCCAGCCAGCCCGATGCAAACATTATCAAATTGCCAAATATCAGCGCTTCAATTCCGCAGCTAAAAGCAGCAATAAAAGAGTTGCAGCAGCAAGGCTATGCGCTGCCAGAGTATCCGGCAGAGCCAAAGACTGAACAGGAACGTGATGTAAAAGCGCGTTACGATAAAATTAAAGGAAGCGCAGTAAACCCAGTATTGCGTGAAGGAAATTCAGACCGTCGTGCTCCGGCATCGGTTAAGCAGTATGCGAAAAAGAACCCACATAGTATGGGAGCATGGTCAGCGGATTCTAAAACACATGTTGCGCATATGACTGCGGGTGATTTCTACAGCAGTGAGCAATCAGCTACGATCGCGGCGGCAGACACGCTGAGCATTCAGCACATAGCGAATACCGGCAGCGTTACCGTACTAAAAAATAATGTTGCCGTGCTGGCCGGTGAAGTCATCGACGCGGCAACGATGAGCCGCAGTGCGCTACGTGAATTCTATCAGCAGGAAATGTCTGCAGCGAAGCAACAGGATGTGCTGTTGTCACTGCACTTAAAGGCCACCATGATGAAGGTGTCTGACCCTATTATGTTCGGCCACGCTGTAACAGTGTTTTTCAAAACCGTGTTTGAAAAACACGCTGCAGTGTTTGCAGAGCTGGGGGTAGATGTTAACAATGGCGCTGGTGACATGTTCGCGAAAGTTGCGTCGTTACCGCAGGCAAAACAAGATGAAATCATGGCCGATATTTCAGCGTGTTATAACGCTCAACCGGCATTGGCGATGGTAAATTCAGACAAAGGTATAACCAATCTGCATGTACCTAGCGATGTGATTATTGATGCCTCAATGCCGGCGATGATCAGAAGTTCTGGCCAGATGTGGGGGCCAGACGGTAAGTTAAAAGATACCAAAGCAATGATCCCAGATCGCTGCTACGCAGGCGTATATCAGGAAACGATTGAGTTTTGTAAGAAAAATGGTGCTTTTGATCCAAGAACAATGGGCTCAGTGCCTAATGTTGGTTTGATGGCACAAAAAGCTGAAGAGTATGGTTCTCACGACAAAACCTTTGAAATTGCTGCTGACGGCAAAGTTCAGGTAGTCAACAGCCAAGGCGATATCGTATTCGAGCACGTGGTGGCGCAGGGAGATATCTGGCGCATGTGCCAGGTGAAAGACGCGCCAATCCGAGACTGGGTTAAACTGGCAGTAAACCGGGCGCGCTTAAGTAATACCCCAGCAATATTCTGGCTTGATAGTCAGCGTGCGCATGATGCCCAGCTGATTAACAAGGTGCAAGCATATCTGAAAGATCACGATACCAGTGGCTTGGATATTCAAATTTTATCGCCGGTTGAAGCTACACGTCTGACATTACAGCGAATGAACCAGGGCCTGGATACTATTTCGGTAACCGGTAACGTCTTACGTGACTATTTAACGGATTTATTTCCAATTCTGGAGCTGGGAACCAGTGCCAAAATGCTCTCAGTAGTACCTTTAATGAATGGTGGTGGTTTGTTTGAAACCGGCGCTGGCGGTTCAGCACCAAAACATGTCGAACAGTTTATTGAAGAAGATTACCTGCGTTGGGATTCACTGGGTGAGTTTTTGGCCCTGGCAGCATCTTTGGAGCATTTAAGTCAGGTAACAGGCAACAACAAAGCCAAGGTGCTTGCTGATGCGTTGGATGCTGCAACAGCTAAGTTTTTGGACAATGATAAATCACCACGGCGTAAGTTGGGTGAGCTGGATAACCGTGGCAGCCATTTTTATCTGGCACTGTATTGGGCTGAAGCTCTGGCGGCACAACACACTGATACGGAGTTACAGGCCCGTTTTGCTAAACTGGCGACGACGTTACAGCAGCAAGAAGCTACTATTGTTGCTGAGTTGAATGGCGCCCAGGGTAAAGCAGTTGATATTGGTGGTTACTATCGGCCAAATCCGCAGCTGGTGTCTACCGCGATGCGACCAAGCCATACGTTCAACCAAGCATTAGCGAACGCTTAACACTGCACTGGTGATAAAGTAAAAGCAGGCGTAAAGCCTGCTTTTTTATGCCGTTATCATACCGTTATTGTTTGGAACACTATGCCTGCATAATACCTGTGTGAATGCCTTACTCTGTCAGATCACCGGGCAGTTTAATATTCACAGCGTGCAAACCTTTAGGGCCTTCAGACAAGTCAAATTCAACGTCTTGTCCGGCCTTTAGCGTACGGTAGCCATCCATGCTAATGGTTGAATAATGAGCAAAGATATCTTCATCACGGCCATCTTCACGAATAAATCCAAATCCTTTGGCATTATTGAACCATTTTACTTTACCGGTAGCCATACAACTTACTTCCTTCTCTAAGTTAGCTAAATTCTGTATTCTTAGTCTTAATAGTGGGATTGTTGTTGATCCCACTAACTAATGTAGATAATTTGAGCATGTAGTCAAGTTATTTGCAAAATTAAACCATAATTTTACAAATGTTTAACTTAAAGCTCCTTTGATGGAATACACAGGCATGGCTATAGTTTATGAGTGGCAATAAAGACAATGGACAATATGGTGGATTAGAGGAGTTAACGCGGCAACGTGTAGCTCCACCACCAATGTATCAGGTTGTACTGCATAATGATGATTACACACCGATGGACTTTGTCATCGATGTGTTAAGTCGGTTTTTCAACTTGCAGTATGAACAGGCAACTGAAGTAATGTTAAAAGTACATTATGAAGGAAAAGGAGTGTGTGGCGTTTTTACCGCAGAAATTGCGGAGACGAAAGTGCAGCAGGTTATGCAGTATGCGAAGGAACATCAACACCCGCTGCTATGTACCATGGAGCGCGCATAAGGTAAGCCTTTGCATGATTCTGGTGTCGTTACTCAGGTGGATTAGGAGTAGTGTATGTTAAATAAAGATCTTGAGTTAACTCTGAATTTGGCTTTCAGGTTTGCGCGTGAGCGCCGTCATGAATATATGACGGTCGAGCACTTACTGCTGGCGTTGTTGGATAATCCGGCTGCTGGTGATGCACTGCGGTCTTGTGGTGCGAACATTGAGAAATTACGCCAGGAACTGGCTAGTTTTATTGATTCTACCACGCCTGTATTGCCTGATGGTGAGATGGAGCGTGATACTCAGCCCACGCTGGGGTTTCAACGGGTATTGCAGCGGGCAGTTTTTCATGTGCAGTCTTCAGGTAAATCAGAAGTCACCGGCGCTAATGTTCTGGTTGCCATTTTCAGTGAGCAGGAAT